>JANNMP010000015.1:0-12793 GCA_031398015.1 Burkholderiaceae bacterium | reverse complement strand
GCCAGCGCGTCTATGGCGAAGTGCTGGCTGGCCATTTGCTGGTCGATGACTCGGTCTACCGGGATCCGGATTTTGTCGCGGCGGCAGCCCACGTGATGAGCCCGCCGTTCCGGCCCAAAGTGAACCAGGAGTTCTTGTGGCGCGGCCTGCAATCGGGCAACCTGCAAAACCACCGCCACCGACCACTGCACCTTCTGCGCCGAGCAGAAAGCCGCCGGGCGCGAAGACTTCAGCAAGATACCCAACGGTTGTGGCGGCATCGAGGAACGGCTGGCCGTGATCTGGGACCAGGGTGTCAACACCGGGCGGCTCACGCCAAGTGAATTTGTAGCCGTCACGTCGGCCAACGCGGCCAAGCTGTTCAACATCTACCCGAAGAAGGGCAACATCGCCGTGGGCGCCGATGCCGACATCGTGCTGTGGGATGCCAGCGCCAGCCAGACGCTGTCGGTCAAGACGCAGAAGAGCCTGGGCGACTTCAACATCTTTGAAGGCCGCACCGTGCTGGGCAAGCCCACACACACGCTGAGCCATGGTGTGCTGGTGTATGCCGATGGTGACCTGCGCGCCGTGCGCGGCGCCGGCCAGTATGTGAAGCGGCCGCCGTTTGCACCGCAGTTCGCGCCGCTGGCGCGCAAGGCCGAGTTGCAGGCGCCCACCGCAGTCGCCCGGTAATCAGAGACCACCCTGCGGAGACCACCATGGACATGAAAACCACCCCGCTGGCCGACAAGATCGCCGGCCTGCGCATCAACGGCCCACGCCTGTGGGACAGCCTGATGGAGCTGGCCCGGATCGGCGCCACACCCAAGGGCGGCGTCTGCCGGCTGACGCTGACCGACCTCGACAAGCAGGGCCGTGATCTGGTCAGCCGCTGGGCCACCGAGGCTGGCATGACGGTCACCATCGACAAGATCGGCAACGGCTTCCTGCGCCGTGCCGGCCGCAACAACGCACTGCCACCAGTGATGACCGGCAGCCACATCGACACCCAGCCCACCGGCGGCAAGTTCGACGGCAACTACGGCGTGCTGGCCGGCATCGAGGTGGTGCGCACGCTCAATGACGCCGGCATCGAGACCGAGGCGCCCATCGAGGTGGCCTGGTGGACGAATGAAGAAGGCTCACGCTTCGTGCCGGTGATGATGGGCAGCGGCGTGTTTGCCAAGGCCTTCACGCTGGAACATGCGTACGCCGCCAAGGACAGTGACGGCAAGAGCGTGAAGGACGAGCTCGAACGCATCGGCTACATCGGCGACCAGGAGCCCGGCGACCACCCGATCGGCTGCTACTTCGAAACCCACATCGAGCAAGGCCCGGTGCTGGAAGACCACGACACCACCATCGGCGTGGTCACCGGCGTGCTGGGCATCCGCTGGTATGACTGCGTCGTCACCGGCATGGAGGCCCACGCCGGCCCCACGCCGATGGCGCTGCGCAAGGACGCATTGCAGGTGGCGGCCGCGCTGATGCAGGAGGTGGTGGCCTGCGCCCACCGCCACCCACAGGGCGACCAGAACCACGGCAGGGGCACGGTGGGCATGGTCAACGTGCACCCCAACAGCCGCAACGTGATTCCGGGCCGGGTCAAGTTCAGCATCGACCTGCGCAACGCCAGCGACGCGCTGTGCGACGCCATGGACGCCGACATCCGCGCGGTGGCGGCACGGCTCAGCGCCGAGAGTGGGCTGCCGATCGAGATCACGCCGGTCTCGGCCTACCCGGCGCAGGTGTTCCATGCCGATTGCGTGGATGCGGTGCAGCGCGCCGCAACCGCGCTGGGCTACAGCAATATGCCGGCGGTCAGCGGCGCCGGGCACGACGCGGTGTACATGGCCCGGCTGGCACCGGCCGGCATGATCTTCATCCCCTGCAAGGACGGCATCAGCCACAACGAGATCGAAGACGCCAAGCCCGAGCACATCACCGCCGGCTGCAATGTGCTGCTGCATGCGATGCTGGAGCGGGCTGGCGTGGCGGGCTGAGAGTTTTCTTGGAACAACGGCCTCAAAGCCTGCTGCCACTTGGGCAGCAGCGGCACTGAACGCTGCAAAGATCGCGTCAGGAATCTCCCCAGAATGGGCCATGGTGTGGCGGTGGGGCGCAGCCGGCTGCTGGGCCTGCCGGCGGCTGATGCGGTGCAGCAGACCGCATTGCTGTGGCCGTTCGGCCGCCTGATCGCCAACACTGCCATGCACCCGGGAAACCTGAGCCTGCGCCCGCAGTCGTTGCCGGCCCGGATGGCGCGGTCAGTGCGGGCCCGATGCAGCAGTGCTGGCGCAGTGCGGCGGCGATATGCGCATCAGCGGTGATTGCCGCCGTCTGGCGCCTCGGCGTGCAGGCCTGAGCACAATGCAGGGATTCACCACACACCACTGGAGCCCCCAATGCAAGGCGATGCCAAGGTCCTGGAGCACCTGAACCTGCAACTGCGCAACGAGCTGACCGCGATCAACCAGTACTTTCTGCACTACCGCATGCTCAAGAACTGGGGCTTCGGCAAGTTTGCCAAGCATGAATACAGCGAGTCGATCGAGGAAATGAAACACGCTGACCAGCTGATGGACCGCATCCTGATGCTGGGCGGCCTGCCCAACCTGCAAGACCTGGGCAAGCTGCTGATCGGCGAGAACGCGGTCGAAATCCTGCACTGCGACCTGAAGATCGAGCTGGCCTCGCAGCAGGTGATCAAGGACGGCATCGCGCACTGCGAGGCGGTGCGCGACTACGTGTCGCGCGACCTGCTGCAACACATCCTGGACGACACCGAAGAACACATCGACCACCTCGAAACCCAGATCGAGCTGGTTGCCAAGGTGGGCGAACAGAACTGGCTGCAAAGCCAGATGGGTGAGGCCAGCTGAAAGGCCCCAACAGCGGGGGATTTTGCAAATGCGAACGATTCGCATTAATATCGATGCATGCAAGATCCAGACAGCCACCGCCACAGCGCCGATGCAGCCAGTGAACCAGCCACTGAACCAGCCGCCGACTCAGCAGCCGATCCGTCCGCCGATCTGCCCGCCGGTCTGTCTGCCAGCCTGCACTCCAGCCCGAATGTTGCGGCCCTGACCGGCCCACGCCGCCGGCTGTGGGATTTGCCCAGCGCCGCGCACTGCCCAGTGCTGGCCGCCTGGTGGGACCGGGCGCTGCAGAGCCGCGACCCGGCCGGCGCCGACTGGGCCATGCTGAGCCACCCGCGCTGCAGCCCGGCGCTGGCGCACTGCGTGCTGGGCCACATGGACAAGCTGCAGCACCAGGCCGGCATTGACGCGCGGGCGGACCAGCACCGCGCTGAGGCCTTGATCGTCGAAAACGCGGTGCTGGCGCGTGCGCTGGCCGCTGCCCAGCGGCGCTGCCAGCAGCAGGCCGCCGAGCACCGGCAGCGTTGCAACGCCGTGCAAGCCGACAACATGCGCCTGCGTGCGCGCCTGCTGGCGCAGCACAAACGCCTGGCACAACTGCAAGAAGCGCTGGCCAGACTGAAGGCCAGCGTGCCCGGCCTGGGCGAGCGCAGCGCGCCGGCCGCACCGATGCCGCAGCCTTGAATGCCAGTGACGCCACAGGCGCCACGGCCGACAACCACACCGCTGGCGCGCCGCAGCAGGCCGCCACCTCAGTGCGGCTGGACGACCACGCGGTGCTGAGCGTGGGCGGGCGCGCGTCTGCCCTGCCCTTGTACCGCTTGATCGTCGAGCGCTGCGGCGCCCGTTTCATGCACCACGACGCTGACGCGCAAGACAGCAGCGCCAGGCTGGATGCCACCCTGGCCGCTGCCGACGCCGACGCCGTGATCTGCCAGACCGGCTGCGTCAGCCACAACGCCTATTGGCGGGTGAAAGACCACTGCAAACGCACCGGCAAGCCGCTGCGTGTTTGTCGAAACGCCCAGCACGGCCGGCCTGAAGCGGGCCGTGCAGCAACTGGCCCCGGTGGCGCCGTTGGCGCCGGTGGTGCCGGTGGTGCCGGTTGCGCAAGCGCCGGCAGCGGGCTGAAAGCTGCTGGTCAGCGCGCTGGTGGCAGCAGCGTCACCGGCATCAGCGCGCCAGGGCAATCCACAGGCCGGCTGGCCGCCGCAGCAGACCGGCAGGCGGCCGCATGCTGGGCCGCCTTGGCTGCCACCAGTTGCTGATGCGGGCGTTGCAGCACATACACCAGCCCCAGCACCGTGGCCAGCGTCAGCAACAGCAGACCGCCAGCCTGGCGCCGCGACACCGGTCGCCATGCCGGCAGCACAGGCGCCGCGATGGCTGGCGGCTGCGCGCTGTGCGGTGCGGCGGTGCGCGGTGCGGGTGTGGCTGCCGTTGTGGCTGCCGTTGTGGCTGACGGCGTGGATGCCGGTTTGGGTGGCGGTGTGGGTGTGGATGGGCGCACGGCCGCCCCACTATCCCACGCCCGGCCGGCCGGCTTCAGGCTTGCAGCGCCAGGGCAATGCTGCGGCGTGCGTGTTCGCCATGGCCATGGCCACCACCATGGCGCTGCATCGCGGCATCAAACACCTCGCGTGCGCAGTCATGGCAGCAGCCGCAGCACGACGCCACCCGGGTGTCGTCCAGCAGCAAGTCAAAACAATGCGTGCCAGCGCGCACTGCATGCTCGATGTCGCGGTCAGAAATCCGGTTGCAGAGGCAGACGATCATGGTGCTGTGCAGGCAATGGCGAAGTCAGGCTTGCAGCATAACTGGAATGCGAACGATTCGCAATCGTTGCCGCTATCCGGCCCGCCAACCCCTCCACAGCCGCAGCGCTACACCGGCATCAGTCTGGCGCCAGCATCCACCGGCAGCACCTCGCCGCTGGTCTTGAGCGCGTCCACGCCCAGGTACCAGGCGGCACGCGCCACGTCCTCGGGCTGGATGATCTCGGCCAGCGCCGAGCGGGCCTTGTACGCCTCGACACCGGCGGCGTAGCGTTCGGCGCCCATGCCGTTTTGCAGCCAGGGTGTTTCCACCAGGCCGGGTGCGATGGCATTGACCCGCACCTCGGGCCCCAGCGCGCGCGCCAATGACATCGTCAGTGTGTTCAGCGCGCCCTTGCTGGCGGCATAGGCCAGGCACGAGCCCAGGCCGGTGGACGCCGCAATCGACGAAATGTTGACCACCGCCGACACCGGGTGCGCCTTCAGCAGCGGCGTGAAGGCGCGCACCATCTGGAATGCGCCGACGACATTGACGCTGTAGATGCGCTGAAACTCGGCGGCGTCCAGGCCGTCGAAGTTGCGCACATGCACAAACTTGGTGGTGCCGGCGTTGTTGACCAGCACGTCGCAGCGGCCCCACTTGGCCTGCACCGCCGCTGCCAGCGCCACGCAGTCGGCATCGTCAGCCACATTGGCCTGGACGACCAGCACCTCGGCGCCGAATTGCGCCCCGGCAGCGCGGCAGTCAGCCGCCACGGCCTCGGCCGGCACCGCATCACGCGAGTAGTTGACCACCACGTTCCAGCCGCGCTGGGCAAACAGCCGCGCAGTGGCCGCACCAATGCCCGATGACGAGCCCGTGACCACACACACCTTGCGTTCCATGTTTGTCTCCTGTGTTGTTGAAGGCTGGCCTTGGCGGCTCACCACCACGGGTAGAAATCACCCAACCCGTCGGATGCGCGGCCGCTGTAGGCCGCATCACGCTTGGCATTGAATGCGGCCACGCCCTCTTTGCCGTCGTTGCGGCTGGTGTGCAGCATCGCCAGCGATTCCACCGCGTGGGCATCACGCGGGTGGACGAATGCGGCGTTGCGCAGCAGCATCTGGCGCGTCAGCGCGATCGACACCGCGCTGCGGCCGTCGATCCAGCTGTGTGCCAGCGCATGGGCCTCGGCCAGCAACTGGTCGGCCGGCACCACGGCCTTGACCAGCCGGCCGGCCAGCGCCTGTTCGGGCGTCAGGATGTCGGCCGCAAGCATCCAGTCCAGCGCCTGCTGCTGGCCCACGATGCGCGGCAAAAACCAGGTGCTGCAAGCCTCGGGCACGATGCCGATGCGGCCGAACACAAAGCCGATGCGGGCCTTGTCAGATGCCAGGCGAACATCCATCGGCAGTGTCATCGTGGCGCCGATGCCCACCGCCGCGCCGTTGATTGCGGCGATCACCGGCTTCTTGCAATCAAACACGGCCAGCGACACCCGCCCGCCGGTGTCACGCACGCCCTGCACGATGGCCGGGTCGTCCCACAGCGTGTTGAGCTGGTCCAGGCTGGGGTTCAGGCTTTCATCGAGGCCGAACACATTGCCGCCGACCGACAAATCCATGCCGGCGCAAAACGCCCGGCCGGCGCCGGTGACCACCACCGCGCCCACCGCGTCGTCGGCGCTGGCGCGCTGGTAGGCGTCGATCAGCTCCTCGGCCATGGTGGTGGTGAAGGCGTTGAGCTGGGCTGGGCGGTTCAGCGTCAGCGTCAACACCCGGTCGTCGATCTGCCATGCCAGCGTGCTGTAGCCCATGCCGTGCCTCATTGGTGGTGATGGGCCAGCATAGGTGGGCGGCCCGGGCGGCGGCCGTCACGTCAGCGACCGGGGGCCGTCAAGCGGGCTGTCCAGCCACGCGGTCAGGCCAGCGCCAGCACCTTCAGCAGCCAGGCATTCAGGTCGGCCACCTCTTGGGCGCACACCGAATGCTCCATCGGGTATTCGTGCCAGTCCACCGGCTGGCCAAGCGCGGCCAGTGCATCACGCGCCGCGGCGCCACGCGCCAGGCTCACCATCGGATCAAACCGCCCATGGGCCAGAAACACCGGCGTGGCCTGGTTGGCCGCACTGCGCTCGGCCGCCGTGGTGGCCGCCAGCGGCAAGTAGCCCGACAACCCCACCAGCCCGGCCAGCCGCTGCGGCGCACGCAGTCCGGCCAGCAGCGTCATGGCGCAGCCTTGCGAAAAGCCCATCAACACGGTGCGGCCGGGGGCAATGCCACGCGCGGCCTCGCGGTCGAGCAGGGCCTGCACTTGGGTGATCGACTGGCGCAGGCCGGCCTCATCTTCACGCCGTGCCAGGTCCGAGCCCAGGATGTCGTACCAGGCGCGCATCGGCATGCCGCCGTTCAGCGTGACCGGCCGCACCGGCGCATGCGGAAACACGAAGCGCACATCGCCCACCGCCGTCAGGTCCAACTCTTGGGCGATGGGCACGAAATCATTGCCATCGGCGCCCAGGCCATGCAGCACCACGATGCTGGCCTGGGGTTGGTCGCCGGTTTGCAGTTCGATGGAGGGAAGCAGCGTCATGGCCGCCAGCATAGCCGGCCGGCTGCAGCGGCCGGCTGTGCTGGCGCCGGGCCCGTCAGAAAAACGCCATCGTGCGCACCTCGATGCTCTCGCGCTTGGGTGCGTTGGGCGGTGTGCTGGGATCTTCAAACGCGGTGTGGCCCATGAAGCGGGCGCGGCCGTCGGTCTCGCTGTCATAGGTCTTGAGCAACAGCGCCTGGCTGGCCTGCATCTGCGGAAAGTAGACCCAGCGGTGCTTGGGTGAATGGCGCATCACGTAGATCTCACCGGTGCGCTCGCGGTACTTCAGCTCCATGCGCAGCATGTCGTCGGGCGCATGGGTGGTGGCGTCGCACATCGCCAGCGGCAGCTCATGCACCTGCTGGTACAGCGGCTTCCAGACGTTGTAGAACGCCACCCGGCGCGCCAGCAGCGCCTCGGCTTCATCGGGCAGGATGTCGCGCACCCGCTGCGGGCCCGAGGCCACGGTGTAGTCGCTGTGCACCAGCAGCACCGCCGGGCGCTGCACGGTGGTCTGCACCTTCAGGTCAGCGGGCAGGCGCTTGCGGATGGTGTGGTCGAACACGACCACCCGCTTGGCGCCGGTGTGTCGGCGCACGAAGTCGATCACCTGCGGATAGAAGCTGTCCTTCACCGAGGTCTCGTCATCGAACTGGTCAAACCGCGCGCCAAACTCGTGCAGCGCAAAACCCTCGCGGTCGGCCGAAAACTGCGCCACTTGCGGCCAGCCGTCGTGCATGTCAACTTCATGCGGGTCAGTGCCCGGCGGGTTGAGCTGGGTGCCGGGGTCGGGCTCGTAGAAGTAGTAGTCAGGCGGGCGGCCGTTGTCCACGCTGTAGTTCAGCGTGGCGCGCACCCGTGGGCGCAGGGCGCTGGTGATGGAAGTGGCTTGGCTGGTCATACCGGGCGGGTGAGGCTGAAGCCGGGGCCGACGTAGGTTTTCTGCCAGCAAGGCAGTTGCTCGACCTGCTCGGTCATCCAGCGCTTCAAGTTCGGGTGGTCATTGAGCGGCAGCTGCTGGTAGGGGTGCAGGTGGATCGGGGCGGCCAGCGCAATGTCGGCAATGGTGGGCTTGGCGCCGCAGACCCAGGTGTTTTTGGCCAGTCGCGCATCCAGGATGCCGGCCAGCTTGTGGAACTGCCCGGCCTGGGCGTCCAGCACGGCCGCATCGGCCTGGGCGCCCAGCAGCGGCTTGACACAGTTCTCGACCAGAAACACATAGGCACTGGGGAACCAGCTCGATGCCTCCCACAGCAGCCAGCGGTTGATGTCGGCGCGCCGCTGCAGGTCTCGCGGATAGGCATCGTCGCGGCCCCACTTCTCGGCCGCGTACTGCAGGATGGCGTTGGATTCCCAGAGCACAAAATCGCCGTCGCGCATGGCCGGCACCGATGCGTTGGGGTTGATCGCGGTGTAGGCCGGCTCTTTCTGCGCGCCCTGGAAATAGTCCACATGCACACGCTCGAACGGCACGTCGAGAAAATCAAGCCCCGCCAACACCTTGCGGCAATTGACGGTGATGGGGTCTGCGTACACCTGCATGCTGGTCTCCGGTGGATAAGGCGGGCTGGGCTTGCGCCCGAAGCGCCGACATGGCCCGACGCGAGCGGCAGGGTCCAGGTCAAAGCCACCGCAGTCTATGGATTGACCCGGCGCCACGCATCGGCTGCAATGCAAACCGATTGTTCTCGATCAGGCGACAGTGACCCTCTCCACCGACATGCTGACGGCGTTTGTACAGGTGGCCGAGCACTTGAGCGTGAGCGCGGCCGCACAAACCCTGGGCGTTGGCAAGAGCGTGGTCAGCAAGCGGGTGGCGCAGCTTGAACATGCGGTGCGCGCCACGCTGTTTGCCCGCAGCACCCGGCGCATTGCGCTGACCCCGGCCGGCGAGGCCTACCTTGACTTTGCCCGCAGCGCGCTGCGCGCCGTGGCCGATGCCGACGAGCGCCTGCGTGACCTGCGCCAAGAGCTGAGCGGCCAGATCCGCATCACCGCGCCGGTGTCCTGGGGCCAGCATGTGCTGGCGCCGCTGCTGCCGGCCTTCCTGGCGCGGCACCCGGCCATCGACATCGAGCTGCTGCTGGGTGACCGGCTGATGGACATTGCCTACGAGCGCATCGACCTGGCGCTGCGCATGAGCGCAGCCGGCGCACCCGATCTGGTGGCCACGCCGGTGGCGCGGCTGGATTGGGTGGTGTGCGCCGCGCCGGCCCACCTGGCGCGCGCCGGCACGCCCGAGCAGCCCGCCGACCTGCTGGCCCACCCCTGCATGAGCTACTGGCGCGAGCGCTCGGACGACGCCTGGGTGCTGCAACAGGGCGATGCACAGCAGACCGTGCGGGTGCAAGGCCGCTACCACGCCAACAACCCTGAGGCCGTGGCGCTGGCCGCACTGGCCGGCCTGGGCGTGGCCCTGCTGCCGCTGTATGTGTGTGCCGAAGATCTGGACTGCGGCCGGCTGCAGCGCCTGCTGCCAGGCTGGACACCGGTGACCAAGTTCGGCAACCAGATCACCGCCGTGGCCGCACCCGACCGCCTGCGCCTGCTGCGCAACCGGGCGCTGCTGGACCACTTGCGCCAGGCGTTGGGGGGTGGTGACCGTTTGGCGGCTTGAGCTTGCGGCTCGGGCCGGAGCGTTGCCGTGTGCGCGCAGTTCGGGCCGCTGCAGATGACGGCCCGCCGCCAGCTTCATTGATACTCGCCGCACATGCCTGTTCTTGGGTCATTCAGCAAGCAATCCACTATGTCAGGTTCACCCGTCTTCATTCGGCGCGTCGCGCTGCGCAACTACAAGAGCATTGGTCAATGCGATGTCCGCCTCGGTGCCCTGACGTACCTGGTCGGGCCGAACGGATCAGGCAAGAGCAACTTTCTCGACTCGCTGCATTTGGTTCGGGATGCGCTCAGCGGCTCACTCGAGAACGCGTTGAATGAACGCGGCGGTCTGGCCGAGGTCAGGCGCCGCTCCAGCGGCCACCCCAATCACTTCGGCATCCGGCTGGATTTCTGCCTGCCTGGCGGACAACTGGGCCGCTACGCCTTCAGCATCGGCGCCCTGCCCAGTCGCGGCTACGAGGTGCAGAGAGAGGAATGCGTGCTGGACGGCGATGGCCCCCATTTCGAGGTTGAACGCGGCAAGTTCCTGCGCTCCAGCGAGGCGACCGTGCCCGCAATCACCGCCGACCGGCTGGCTCTGATCAGCTTGTCGGGGCTCGCCAGTTTTCGCCCCATATTCGATGCGTTGACGTCGATGGGCTTCTACAACCTCAATCCGAAGCTGATGCGCGAGCCGCAGAAACCCCAGGATGGCCGCTTGCTCAAGCCCGTGGGCGAAAACATCGCCAGCACGATCGGCCACCTGGAGCGGGTTGCGCCAGACGCTTTGGCCCAGATCGAGAGCTATTTGCAGACTGTGGTGCCCACGGTGCATGGCGTCGAACGACTGCAGATGGGACCGCTTGAAACCTTG
This sequence comes from Burkholderiaceae bacterium, assembly GCA_031398015.1. Taxonomy (GTDB): domain Bacteria; phylum Pseudomonadota; class Gammaproteobacteria; order Burkholderiales; family Burkholderiaceae_C; genus Pseudaquabacterium. The sequence goes on along the minus strand of JANNMP010000015.1, from coordinate 2,107 downwards.
AGGTTCCGGCAGGATATGGCGGGCGCCAAGTTTCCCTGGAAGTTTCCGGCGCAGAACATGTCCGACGGCACGCTGCGTGCATTGGGCATCCTGACTGCCTTGTTCCAGGGCAACCGAGACTTTGCGCCTTCGCTGGTGGGTATCGAGGAGCCGGAAACCGCGCTGCACCCTGCGGCTGCAGCTGCATTGCGCGAAGCGTTGAACCGCGCTTCCAGCCAGACCCAGGTGCTCGTCACGAGCCACAGCCCTGAACTGCTGGACGATGCAGACCTGGCGCCGGATGCCTTTCTCGCCGTTGAGTCCCTGGGCGGCGAGACCCGCATCGCCCCGTTGGACTCGGCCTCGCGCGAGGTGATCCGCAGCAAACTCTTCTCAGCCGGCGAACTGCTGCGGCTCAACCAATTGGCGCCTGACGCAGACCACCTGGCCTCGCAGTCCATGCGCCAGGGCGCGCTGTTTGGAAGTGAACCATGACGAATGTGTGCTGCATCGTCGAAGGCGCAGGCGAGGTCGCCGCGCTGCCCGTGCTGTTGCGCCGCATCCACGACTGGCTGACACCGGCACTTCCATTCCCGCGCATCCTGGCGCCGATCAAGGTCGCGCGTGACCGCTTTCTGAACCGGCCGGACGAGTTTTCCCGCCATGCTTTGCTGGCGGCGGCGAAGTGTGGCGACGATGGTTGGATCCTGCTGCTGCTGGACGCAGACGACGACTGCCCGGCCCGGCTTGGCGCCGATCTGGTCGCCAGGCTTGGCGCAGCGGTCCCGCACCGGCGTTCGGGCGTGGTGTTGGCCAACCGTGAATTCGAGGCTTGGTTCATCGCTGCTGCGGCTTCATTGGCAGGTTGCCGAGGATTCCAGTTGGGCCCGCAGCCAGTGCCGCCGGCCGAAACCCCACGCGACGCAAAGGGCTGGGTAAAGGAGCGCATGCCGAGGCGAGCCTATGGTCCGACGACCGACCAGCCAGCGTTGGCCGCGAAGATCGATCTGCGGATGGCGCATGCCAACAGCCGCTCGTTTCGCAAGCTCACGAGTGAATGGCTGCGACACATGGGCGCCGATCCAGCCGCCGAAACGGCAGCTTGAAATCGCCTGCAGCAGCTTCGGCGTCACGGCGCCGAGTCAGACGTCGAGCGTGTAGACGTCTGCCGCGCGCCGCTCTGCGATGCTGTGGCCTTGCAGCGCCTGGTCCCATTCCGGCTCGCCGGCCACCTGGGCCGGCACCAGGCCGCGGGCCATTTGCGCGGTTTCTTCGGTGCTGGCGTCGAACTCGGCCACCTGTTCCCGCGTGGCCAGGAACAGCCGCGCCACGCTGACGCCACCAGCGCCGATCAGCACCAGGTAGCGCGCCGGTGGCCGGTGCACGGTGTGGGTGTGCAAGCGCGGCGCTTCGCCGCCAAGACCTTGGCTCATGCGCCGATGTTGCCATGCGCACCAGGCGCTGGGCACAGCGGCGGCGCCAGTGGCGCGGCCAGCCCGCAGCCACGCAGGATCAGCGCCACCACATGCTCGGTGGCGTGGGCATGGTCGGCCGGTGTCAGCGTCTCACGCCCCAGCACCGCACACACCTGGGGCTCGAAGTCGGCATAGGTCTGGGTGGCCGCCCAGAGCGTGAAGAACAGGTGGGTGGCGTCCACCGGTGCCATGCGGCCGGCGGCCACCCAGCCGTCGATCACCGCCGCTTTCTGCTGCACCACGCTGCGCAACTCGCCGCGCATCAGCCCACCCACCACCGCCGCGCCGTGCAGCAGCTCGTTGGCAAACACGCGCGATGCATCGGGCCGCTGTGCGCTCATCGCCATCTTGGCGCGGATGTAGGCGGCCAGCGCAGTGGCCGGGTCGGCCCCGGGCTGCAGCGCGTCCAGCGGCACCAGCCAATCACGCAGGGTGCGGGCCAGCACCGCGCGGTACAGCTCGGCCTTGCTGCCGAAGTAGTAATGCAGGTTGGCCTTGGGCAGGCCCGCCCCGTCGGCAATGGCGGCCATGGTGGTGCCGTTGAAGCCGGCGCGGGGGGGACCCAGGAGGGCCCCCCCCCGGGGAGGGGGTGGGGTGGGGCGGCGGGTGAGGGCGGGGGGGGGGGGGGGGGGTGAGCCCAAGGTGGGCCCCCC
>JANNMP010000004.1:0-3587 GCA_031398015.1 Burkholderiaceae bacterium | reverse complement strand
GTGGCCTTGGGGCGTTGGAAGCCGCGCATCAGCCGGGCATGTCCATGGCGCTGTCGGGCAGCACCTTGGGCGCAAAGATCGGCAGCGCATGCGCGTGGCCGTGGTCTTCGACCGACCGGATCAGGCCCAGCTCGGCCATCTGCACCAGGTTGGGCAGCACATAGGCCTCGGCGGCGGCCATGTTGACGACATAGCCCATGTCCTGCAGGCTGGCCACGGTCATGCGGCTGAGTGGGTTGTTGGGCGCGGCGATGAAGCCCGACATCAGCTCGCTCTTGAACACCGACTCGCGCCAGTGGCTGTCGCGTGTGCCGGCGCCGCCGCCGTTTTCCACCGGCACGGGCAAGGGGCCGGTGCTCTTGAGCACACCGAATTCGCGCTTGGCGTTGCTGCCCTTGAAGCGTGGGTTGGCGGTGCCGGCACCGACCAGCAGGCCCTTGAGGGCCCAGATGGTGCCGATGCCGATGACATGGCCCATCTCGTGGGTGATGACGTCCACCAGGGTGCCGTTGGCCTGCATCTGCGCCAAGTCGGCGGTGTCGAACGACATGATGCCCTTGGCCGGCAGGAAGGCGCTGGTGCCTGCGCCGGCCGGGCGCAGGTTGGTGGGGCCGGCCTGGCCCAGCACCCCGCCCGGGCCGTCGATGGGCACGCCCTGGGCTTCGATCAGCAGGTCATCGATCAGCACGCCGCCCACCATCACGCTGGGCAAATCACCGACGATGACTCTGGACCAACGGTCGGCGGCGGTCTTGAAGGCGCGCTTCTGCGCGGTGTTCAGCCCACCGAGGAAGCGCACCTCGATCTTGTAGGCCGACTGGATGGCGGCCTTGGATGCAGACGCCTTGACACTGGCATGCGCCACGTAAGTCTCGACGGTGCTCGCCTTGCTCGATTTCTTTGCCATGTTTGTTTGTCTCCACCTCAGCCAGCGCCAATCGCGCCGGTTTGCACTCTAGGCCGGCCAGGCGGCAGCGTCAAAGTTCAAACAGGGAAAGTCATTGGCGCCAGCGGATCAGACCGCCCGGATGTGCAAGGCCAGCGCCGCGAAACGGGGCGCCTATCGAATCGTGGGCACTCGTCGCAGACGACATCTTCTTCGCAGCCCGCGCTGGCTCGGCGCATGCAGACAAAGCGCAGGTCGACCTCTGCACTTGCGCCGATGCGCGGTTCGTCAGCCTGACTGCGGGCTTTGTCACCTGCAGCCGCTTCGTCGATGCGTTTCGCATCGCCGCATTCACACCCAATGTGGTGATGACAACAGGTGACATCGTCGCGCTGATGAGCCTCGTCGGCGGTGGCATCGGCTGCCCGCTGGTCAGCAACTGGCCTTGCTGGGCGCGCAGACAACCGGGGTTGGGCGATCTGGCATGGCGCTGTCCCGACACCGTCTTGCGACACCGTATCCCGACACGTTTCTCGCCAATCTTGATCACCGACGCACACTCGTCTGCCATACTGGCCATATCACGAGTACGGGCGGCCCATATGAAGACCACGATCGAACTGCCGGACGATCTTCTCGAGCGCAGCAAAGCCGTGGCGCGGCGCGAAAACTCCACGCTCAAGGCACTCATCGAGGAGGGCCTGCGTCTGGCCCTGCGTGCGCGCTCACGCCCGCGCGCTGCGCAGTTCTTGGCACAGCCCTTCCAAGGTGATGGTCTGACGCCGGAGTTCGCCAGTGCCGGTTGGGAAAAGATTCGCGACGAGATCCACCGTGATCGCGGTTGACACCAACATCCTGGTCTACGCCCACCGCGCCGACTCGCCTTTCCACGACCGCGCACGCGCTGCGCTGGAGTCGCTTGCCGCCAGCGCGCGGGAATGGGCCATCCCCTGGCCCTGCGCGCACGAGTTCATCGCTGTGGTGACGCATCCCCGCATCTACAAGACCGCAACCCCGGCAAAAACGGCATTCGCCCAGTTGCGCGCTCTGGCAACGTTGGCCAACCTCGTCTTCATCGCCGAAGCGGACGACCACCTGGCGCAGCTGGCGCCGCTGGCATTGGCGGCCAAGGCCCACGGTGGCGCGATTCATGACGCGCGCATCGCCGCGATCTGCCTGTCTCACGGCGTGGCCGAGCTGTGGTCGGCCGACCGCGACTTCTCCCGATTTCCAGCGCTGAAGGCCCGCAATCCGCTGGTCGGGTGAGGGCCACGAACCGCTGCTCGATGGTGCTGAGCCTGGCCCCTGCCACGGCGCCGTCATCGGCGGTGCTCGGTACCACTTCTTGCGTCTTGCCCGAAGCCGCTCGGCGCGGCAGCGTGGCACCAGGCATCAGCCCCAGATGCGCAACGCCAGCGCCTCGAAACTGGGCGATTGCTGCCAGCCGGGGCACGCAATCTGCGCGCGCAGGGCGCTGTAGCGGTGCAGCAGCAGCAGGCGCAGCAGCGCCAGGCGCAGGCCGTCATCCAGCACCACGCCGCAGCCTGCCATGAACGAGCGCACCCGCGCCGGGTGGCCGGCGGCCAGAAAACACAGCGGGCCCAGCCAGTCGTACTGGCGCGGGCCCAGCAGGCCGTCGCCGAAGTCGAACATGCCGGCCAGGTGGCTGCCGTTGAGCAGCAGGTTCATCGGCGTGTATTCGCCGGTCAGCAGCACGCTGGGGCCGTCGGGCAAAGGGCCGCTGATGAAGTCTGGCAGTTGATCGAGCAGATGCTGCGGCAGGCCGGTGCGCTGCTGGCGAGAGGCGCAACCGCTGCGCTGCTGCGCGATGAAGCCGCTCCAATCGGGTGCCAGGTGGGTCAGTGTGTCGGCCGGCAACGCATGCACCTGCGTGGTGAGCTGGCCGATGCTGTGCAGCAGCGCGTTCTTGTCGGCCTCGGGCAGGCCTGGCCAGGCGCTGGTCATCGGCGTGCCGGGCAGCTGTGTCATCAGCGTCCAGGGCCAGCCGCCTTCGTCGCCACTGGCCAGCAGCTGCGGTGTGGGCACGGCCAGCTGGCCATGCAGCAGCGGCAGCACCGCGTGTTCGAACGCCCAGTGGTCGTGCAGGAACGGTGGGTACAGTTTGAGCACCCGGTCTTGCCCCAGCAATGCCACCAGCACCGTGCCGCTGCTGGCCTGCACCAGCGGGCGGCCGCCGCCATGCGCTGCAGCCAGGCGGTTGATCGGCGCCAGCCAGGCCGCCGGGTCTTCTTGCAGCGCGTCGAAATCGGCAACGCTGATCAACGCCGGCAGGCCGTGCATGGTTGGCCTTCAGCGCGGCGCCATGCGCAGCGCACCATCGAGGCGGATGGTCTCGCCGTTGAGCATCGGGTTGTCCAGGATGTGCAGCGCCAGGCTGGCGAACTCATCTGCCTGGCCCAGCCGCGGTGGGTGCGGCACGGCCGCGCCCAGGCTGGCCTTCACGTTCTCGGGCAGCTTGGCCAGGATGGGGGTGTCAAACACGCCCGGCGCGATGGTGCAGACGCGGATGCCACGCTGGGCCAGGTCACGCGCGGCCACCAGGGTCATGCCGATCACGCCGGCCTTGCTGCTGGCATAGGGGATCTGGCCGATCTGGCCCTCGTAGGCCGCGATGGAGCCGATGTTGACCACCATCCCGCGCTCACCCTCGTCGGACGGCTCGTTGCGAGCCATCACTCCG
>JANNMP010000770.1:0-10100 GCA_031398015.1 Burkholderiaceae bacterium | reverse complement strand
TATCCGCCAACGCGCCCCGGCTGCTGGGGGGCGCTTGGTTTTGGGCCGCCGCGGGGGTGGGGGGGCGCCCGGCCGGGGGCGGTCAGAACGCCAGCGTCACGCCCAGCCGCACCATCGGCAGCAAGCGTGGCAGCGCGTCGGCGGCCAGGCTGGCGCCGCCCCGGTCTTGCCGCAGCGGGCCCAGGCCCTGGGCGGCCAGGCCCAGGTCGGCACTGAATCCCCAGCGGCCGTCGACGCTGCCGCTGGCATAGCCGACGCCGGCATAAGGCTGGGCCGACAGGTTGGCGCTGGTCAGCAGGCCCGGGGTGGCTTGGCGCAGGTTGATCAACAAGCCACCCGTCAACCGCAGGCCGCCGGTGTCGCCCAGGCGCAGCGCGCTGAACTGGTAGTCACCCAGCAGGCGCAGGCTGTGCTGCGGGCTGACCGGCGCCAGCCAGGTGCTGAGCCCGCGCAGCGGCGGCAGCGCGCTGGCATCACGTTCAAAGCGCGCCTGCCACACCGGGCCACCCAGGGCGTCGGGTGCCGCAGTCAGGCCATTGTTTTGCGCGGCGGCGCCGGTGGCAGCGCCAAGCAGCGCGGCGGCGGCAGCCAGCAAGCTGCTGACCCTGGCAACAGAACGGACGATGGCCTGGCGCATGCTGCAATCCCCAGTGGGTTGGGCCACCCAGCCGATGGGGCGACCACAGAAACATCGTACGCCGGGGTGCAAGGCCCGTGTTCAGGTAACTGTGCGGTCTGTCACCCCTTGTTCAGGGTTCAGCCAGCACGCGCCGGTGCAACGCCTGTGGCCGGCGATGTCAGTGCGGTGGTCAACCTGGGTGAAGCCTGCCGTGGCCAGCAGCGCGGCCACCGCGTCGGCCTGGTCCCAGCCATGTTCGAGCAGCAGCCAGCCGCCGGGCCGCAGGTGCGCGCCGGCGCCGCTGACGATCTGGCGCAGCGCGCCCAGGCCGTCGCCGCCAGGGGTCAGCGCCAGCAGCGGCTCATGCCGCAGCGCGTGCAAGTGCGGGTCATTGCCGGCGATGTAAGGCGGGTTGCTCAGCACCAGGTCAAAGCGGGTTCCGGCCGGCACCGCTTGCCACCAGTGGCCTTGTCGGCAGCGCAGCGGCAGCCCCAGCGCGGCAGCGTTGGCTTGGGCCACTGCCAGCGCGGCCGGGCTCAGGTCAGTGGCCGTGGGCAAGGCGCTGGGCCAGGCCCGCGCCACGGCCAGCGCAATCGCGCCGCTGCCGGTGCCCAGGTCAAGCACCTCGGGCTGTGCCAGGCCCAGCGTGGGCAGCAGCGCCAGCGCCCAATCCACCAGGGTCTCGGTGTCGGGCCGCGGCACCAGCACGTCGGGCGTCACCTGTAATTGCAGGCCGTGGAAGCCACAGTGGCCCAGCAGGTAGGCCAATGGCTCACCGGCGGCGCGGCGTTGGCAGCCTGCAGCAAACGCCTGGGCGCTGCGCGGCGCCAGCGGCTGCTCGCCGTGGGCCAGCAGCCAGGCGCTGGTCTGGCCCAGCAGATGGCCCAGCAACCACTGCGCGTCCAGCCGTTCCAGCCCCATCGCACGGGCTGCCGCCACCGCCTGCGTGATGGTCTGCGGCGCGGCCTCGGTGCTCACTGGTGTCCCTTCGTGCTGCGCACTCCGGGATTCGCCCTTCGGGCTGCCGGGCGGGCTCACGCCCCGGCTTCCAGCGCCGCCAATTGGTCTTGCGCCTGGGCGGCCTGCAGCGCGGCCACCACGTCGCCCAGGTCACCGTCCATCACCGCCGCCAGCTTGTAGAGCGTGAAGTTGATGCGGTGGTCGGTCAGGCGCCCCTGCGGGAAGTTGTAGGTGCGGATGCGGTCGCTGCGGTCACCGCTGCCCACCAGGCCTTTGCGGGTGGCAGCGGCCTTGGCCTCGCGTTCGCTGCGTTCACGCTCACGCAGGCGCGCTTGCAGCACGGCCATCGCGCGGGCCTTGTTGCGGTGCTGGCTGCGGTCGTCCTGGCACTCGGCCACCAGGCCGGTGGGCAGGTGGGTGATGCGGATGGCCGAGTCGGTCTTGTTGACATGCTGGCCACCGGCACCGCTGGCGCGGAAGGTGTCGATGCGCAGCTCGGCCGGGTTCAGCGTGATCTCGGTGGCGGCGTCGGGCTCGGGCAGCACGGCCACGGTGGCCGCGCTGGTGTGGATGCGGCCCTGGCTTTCGGTGGCCGGCACCCGCTGCACCCGGTGGCCGCCACTTTCGAACTTGAGCTGGCCGTAGACCCCGGCATTGGCCCCGGCGCCCTCGACGCGCAACACCATTTCCTTGCAGCCGCCCAGGTCACTGGGGTTCTCGCTCAGCACCTCGGTGCGCCAGCCCTGGCGCTCGCAGAAGCGCAGGTACATGCGCGCCAGGTCGCCTGCAAACAGCGCCGACTCATCGCCACCGGTGCCAGCGCGGATTTCAACGAATGCATTGCGGCCGTCGTCGGGGTCTTTGGGCAACAGGGCGGTCTGCAGCTCGGCCAGCAGGCGCGCCAGGTCGGCCTCGGCGGCGCTGATTTCCTCACGCGCCATCTGCGTCATGTCGGCGTCCTGGCCGGGTTGGGCCAGCAGCCCTTGGGCGGCGGCCAGGTCGGCTTCACGTTGTTCGTAGGCCGCCAGGCGCTGCACCAGGCCGGCGGCCTCGGCCTGCTCACGCGCCACGGTGCGGTAACGCTGGATGTCCTGGCCCAGCTGCGGGTCAGCCAGGTGGGCGTCGAGTTCGGCCAAACGCATGGCCAGGCGTTGCAGTTGCTGGCGAAGGGCGGGTTTCATCGGCGTGGGGATCGGTCGGGCGCTGCCAAGACAACAGGCCCTTGTGCCGACGCCATGCACCAGGGCATGCGCCAGAACAAGGGCCTGAGGCAACGCAGCTAGCTGTTGTCGTCGACGGCAGGGCCGCGCGTGGCCTGGCGCAAAAACAGCCGCGACACGGTCTGCGCCATCTGCTGGCGGGCTTGCCCGTCGCTGGCCTGCAACTCGGCCAGGGTGCCGTGCAGCATTTTTTGCGTCAGGCCGCGGCCCATGGCGTCGAGCACCGATTCAATGTCGGCGCCCTTGGCCAGCTGCTTGCGTGCGCGTGCCAGTTCGGCCACGCGCCAGTCGTCGGCCTGGGCGCGCAAGGCCTGGATCAGCGGCACGGTGGCGCGCTGGTCCAGCCAGTGGGCAAAGCTCAACACACCCGCGTCGATGATGGTCTCGGCCTGGGCCACGGCGGCCTGGCGCTTTTCACCGGCCGACTGCACCACTTGCGACAGGTCATCGACGGTGTAGAGGTAGACATCGGACAAGCCAGCCACCTCGGGCTCGATGTCGCGTGGCACGGCCAGGTCGACCATGAACATCGGCCGGTGGCGCCGGGCTTTGAGCGCACTGCGCACGGCACCCAGGCCAATGATCGGCAGCGTGCTGGCGGTGCACGACACGATGGCGTCAAACTCATGCAGCCGGCCGGGCAAATCAGCCAGCCGCAGTGCTTGCGCGCCGAAGCGGGCGGCCAGCTTCTGGCCACGCTCAAGTGTGCGGTTGGCAATCGCCATGCTCTTGGGCGCTCGCGCGGCAAAGTGCGTGGCCACCAGCTCGATCATCTCGCCGGCGCCGACAAACAGCACCTTGATGTCATGCAAGTCTTCAAACAGTTGTGCCGCCAGCCGCACCGACGCAGCCGCCATGCTGATGCTGTGGGCGCCGATCTCGGTGCTGGTGCGCACGTCCTTGGCCACCGAGAAGCTGCGCTGGAACAGCTGGTGCAGCGTGGTGCCCAGGGTGCCGGCGGCGTCGGCCTCGCGCACCGCCTGCTTCTTCTGGCCCAGGATCTGCGGCTCACCCAGCACCATCGAATCAAGCCCCGAAGCGACACGGAAGGCGTGGCGCGCGGCGTCGCGGTGCTCCAGCACATAGGTGTGGTGGCGCAATTGCTCACCGGGCACACCACCATGGGCGGCCAGCCAGTCGATGGCCGGCGCCACCAGCGCCGTGACTTGCGCCGGGTCGGCCGCCACATACAGCTCGGTGCGGTTGCAGGTGGACAACAGCGCTGCCTCGGGCACGGCGCGCAGCAGGCGCTCGCGAAAGCCGCGCAAGGCCGGTGAAAGTTGTTCAGGCGCAAACGCAAAACGGCCGCGCAGATCGACTGGCGCGGTCGTGTGGTTCAGGCCCAGGGTGAACACACTCATGCTGAAATTATAGAATTTTGCAATGCAGCAATGCTTGATGTGACGCAGCGGCACTCAGCGGCACTCAGCGGCGCGCTGGTCTTGGATCAACTAGACCAGCGCCTGACCGTCAAGTCAAGTTGACACTTTCCCGGAATTCCGCAGACCTCCCGGCAATGGGCCCGCTCGACGCACTCTGGCATCTGCTGAACCTGCTGGCCCCGGCACTGGCGCTGGGCATCCTGGGCGCCAGCCTGGCCAAGCTGCTGTGGCGCAGCGCGCTGGCGGGGGTGCCGTGGCGGGCGCTGGCGGGCTGGGGCGTGGCGGCGTCACTGGCCGCCTTGCTCGCCGGCCTGGTGATCACCGGCCGCGACGGCCGCATGGCCACTTACGCCGCGATGGTGCTGGCCAATGCGCTGGCGCTGTGGTGGGCCGGCTTCGGCCGCCGCCGCGGCTGATGCATCAATCAGCCCGGGTGCGGCGGCGCGCGCGCCAGGCCAGCGCCAGTGCACCAGCCAGCCAGGTCCAGACGGTGGCGGGCTCGGGCACGGCCAGCACGTCACCGTCGTGCACGGCCCAGGCGGCATGCTCGCTGAAATCCTTGAACGCAGTGTCCTGAAAGCCCTCGGAGAACAGCAGCACGTGGGCCTGGTCGGGATCGGTGGCGGCGCTCTGGCCTGACCATTGACCAGCGTCGCCCAGGCCGCTGAACAGCGCAAAGCCGGGGCCGTGGCTGCTGCTGATCGGCAGCCCGGCGGTGCCACCCAGGTTGTTGTGGAAGTGGTGGCCCAGCTCACCGGCAGCGCTGCTGCAGCCGAAGCCCAGGCCGCTGCCGTTGCAGGCGGCGTCCACTGTGGGCAGGCGCCAGCCGCTGGCGCCGTGCACGCTCAAGGCAGCCACCCAGGCCTGGGCGGCTGACCAGGTCAGCAGGCCGTCGCTGGTCGACAAGCCGTCGTCCTGGGCCGATCCGGCGGCGGCGTCGGCACGCGCCAGCCAGGTGATGCCCAGCGTGGCGTCAAAGTAGCCGTCGGCCACGCTGTTGCCGTCGGGGTCGCGGGCCGACAACTGGGCCTGGGCGCCCAGGCTGGTGGCCAGCAGCGCCATGGTGGCGGCGGCCAGCGTGGCGCGACGGCGCAAGGGGAGCAGTGCTGTCATGGTGGGTCTCCGGTGGTTGATCGGCGCCCCCCGGGCGCCGGGGTTGGAACGGTTTGCCTGGGGTCACTGGTCAAGCCGGATGCGGTAGTCCAGCGCGTTGCCCCAGATCGGCACAAAGGCGCAGCTGGTGGGCCGGAAGCCCCACGACAGGATCGAGCGCGCACGCCGGGTGGCGCCGTCCATCGGCTGCACCAAGGGCAGGTTCATGTGGGCATTGGCCACCACCGCAAACTGCCAGGTCGGCGCGGCCACCGAGTTCGACAGGTGCACGCTGTCGGTGCCCACATGGCGCCAGGCCGCGGCGGCGGCGTCGTAGACGCAGTGCATCACGTACTCGCGGCTGCCCGGCAGCGGGCTGCCACCGAAGCCGACGTTGCGGTTGATGCGCACCGGGCAGGCAAAGGTGCGGCGCTGCGGGTCATAGCCGCAGCAGCTCATTTCTTCGTAGGCCAGGCTGCCCTTGGCCGACACCGCCGCGCCGCATTGGCGCGCGGCATTGAAGAAGGCCGCCGTGCCAGTGCCGTCGCCGGCGCAGAACTGGTATTGCTTGTACAGCGCGGATTCCTGCTCGGCTTGCTGCGCCTCGGGCAGCTTCTGGATGCTGGCCAGTGCCTCCAGCACATAAGCCTTCACTTCGGGTGAACAGGTGGCCGTCTGCGCCTGCACTTGCCAGGGCGCCAGCGCGCCCAGCACGCAGGCGGCTTGCAACAGGTTGCGGCGGAACAGTTGGGATGCTCGGGACATGGTGATCTCCTGGGTGGGTTGGATGCTTCAAACCGACACAGCCACCAGGCTGCATCGCGAAGCCAGTCTGGAAGCCACCGCCGCCGCCCGATTGGGCACCGGTACCCAGATTGCGCAGCGCGCCGCCTGGTTTTGGCCGCCGGGTCATCCGCCGGGTTGAAAGCGGCGGCGGGTGCGGCTCGGACAATCGCTGCCAAGGTGCCCGCCATGCCATCCGACCCAGCCCCAGCCAGCGCGCTGCACGAGCGTGGCGTGCGGCTGCATGAGCGTGAGGCGCCCCTGTGCCGCCTGGCCAGCCGGGTGCAGGCGCTGGCCGACAACCACCAGGCCGAAGGCGGCTGCATTGCGTTGAGCGGTGAGGCCGGCGTGGGCAAGACCAGCCTGCTGCAGGCGCTGCGCCGGGACAGCGGTGCCTCTGTGCAATGGCTGTGGGGCCTGTGTGAGCCCTTGCTGTCACCACCGCCGCTGGCGCCCCTGCTCGACCTGCTCGACCAGCTGCCGCCGTCACTGGCCAGCCTGGTGCGCCACGGCGCACGCTTTGCCGACGTGCTGGCCGGCATGGTCGAGCTGCTGGCCGACCGGCGCACGCCCAAGGTGCTGGTGGTTGAAGACGTGCACTGGGCCGACGGCGCCACGCTGGATCTGCTGCGCTACCTGGCGCGCCGCATCGAGCGCACCCGTGCGCTGCTGGTCATCACCTGGCGGGACGAAGACCTGGCCGCTGATCACGGCCTGCGAGCGGTGCTGGCCGGTCTGGGCGCGCGCAGCACCTGGCGCGAGACGCTGCAACCGCTGTCGCCCGCTGCAGTGGCCGCCTGGGCCCGGCAGGCCGGGCGCAATGCCGACGGCCTGCACCAGACCACCGGCGGCAACCCGTTTTTCGTGCAAGAGCTGCTGGCCCACCCGGCTTGTGACCAGGCACTGCCGGCCACCGTGCGTGATGCGGTGCTGGCGCGCACCCGCAGCCTGTCAGCGCCGGCGCGTGCGCTGGCCGCCTGTGCCAGCGTGATGCCGGGCAGCTGCGAGCCGGGCTTGCTCAGCGCCTTGCTCGGCGAGCACACCAACGCGCTGGCCGAGTGCGTGTCTGCGCAACTGCTGTGCCATGACGCCGACGGCGTGCGCTTTCGCCATGAGCTGGCCCAGCGTGCGCTGGCCTCGGTGGTGCCCGGCGCGCAGGCACGCGCCTGGCACGCGGCCGCCTTCGGTTGGCTGGACCCGGCCTTGGTGTCGGCAGCACGCCGCTTGCACCATGCCGAGCGTGCCGGCCTGCAGGCCGAGCTGCTGGCGCTGGTGCCGGCGGCAGCGCTGGAGGCAGCGCAGGCCAGCGCCCACCGCGAGGCGGCGGCGCTGTACGCGCTGGCCATCCGGCATGCCGGCCGCCTGGCGCCGCCCGCCCAGGCCGCCCTGCACGAGGCCCATGCCGATGAATGCCTGCTGATCAACCAGCCCCGCCAGGCCTTGCTGGCCTTGCAGCAGGCCGGCGCCCTGTACCAGGCGGTGGCCGACGCACCGGCCCAGGGCCGGGTGCTGTGCAGCCAGGCCCAGGTGCTGTGGCTGATGCAGCGCTGCACCGAGGCCCAGGCCTGTGCCGAGCAAGCGCTGCCGCTGCTGCGTGCCGGCGCCGATGCGGCCAGCCTGGCGCGTGTGCATGCCACGCTGGCCCAGGTGCATCTGCACGATGCCGACCACCAGCAGGCCCTGGCCTGGGGCCAGCAGGCGCTGGCCCTGGCCGAGGCCTGTGGCGAGCCGCGCATCCTGGTGGACGCATTGAACTCAGCGGCCTGCGCCGAGTTGCGCTCAGCCGATGACGCCGCTGCCTGGGCCCGGCTGCAACGCAGCCTGGCGCTGGCGCTGCAGCATGGCCTGCCGGCGTTGGCGGCGCGGGCCTGGGCCAACCTGGCCACCCTCGGCATGGTGCACCGCCACCTGCAGCAGGTGCTGCCCTGGTGTGCACAAGGCATCGACTGGTGCGCCGCGCGCGAGCTGGATCTGTACGAGGTGCGCCTGCGTGTGCGCCGTGCCCATGCCTTGCTGCTGCTGGGCGACTGGCCTGCGGCCGACAGCGAAGCCGCGCGCATCGTCACGCTGCCCGGGCTCAATGCCATTGAGCTGGAGCAGGCACTGCATCTGCAGCATCTGCTGGCCCTGCGCCGCGACAGCGATGCGCCCGCCGTGCAGGCCGCCTGGCAGCCGCTGATCGACGGCCAGCGCCAACTGGCGGTCGACCCCTGGCATGCACCGCTGGTGCGGGCCCGGGTGGAGGCGGCCTGGCTGCTGGGCCAGACCGACACCGCCAGCGCGCTGGCCACGCAGGCGCTGGGCAGTGCGGGCAACCCATGTGCGGGCAGCCCCTGTGCGGGCAACCCATGTGCGGTCGGCCCCTGGCAGCGTGGCCAATTGGCCTGCTGGGTGCGCCGCTGTGGTGGCGTGCCGGTGCTGCACGACGGCGCGCTGGCAGCGCCCTGCGCCGCCGAGCTGGCCGGTGAGCCGCAACGCGCCGCCGCGCTGTGGGCGGCGCTGGGCTGCCCCTGGGAACAGGCGCTGGCGCTGCTGGCCGCTGGTGAGCCCGGCCAGCGCGAGGCCTTGCCGCTGCTGGAGCAGCTGGGTGCGCTGGCCCTGGCGCGGCGGGTGCGGCGGGCGCTGCGCGACAGCGGTGCGCGCGGAGTGCCGCGTGGGCCGTACCGCGCCGCGCGCATCGACCCGCTGGGCCTGACCCTGCGCGAGCGCGAAGTCTGGCGCTGGCTGTCGCAAGGCCTGAGCAACCGCGCCATCGCCGAACGGCTGCACCGGTCTGAGCGCACCGTCGAGCACCATGTGTCGTCGCTGCTGGCCAAGCTGGGCAGCAGCGACCGGCGCGCCGCGCAGCAGCGCTGGCAATCAACGCAGGTGGCGCAGGCAGCGCAGCCGGCCTGAGCCGGCGGCGCGTCAGGCCGCCAGTGCAGCCGTGGCCACCTCGCCGCGCAGCGAATGTGGCAGCGCCTGGGTGATGGTCACGTCGATCATCTGCCCGACCAGCCGCGCGGCTTGCGGGCCGCCACTGAAGTTGACGATGCGGTTGCACTCAGTGCGGCCCATCAGCTCAGGCGCACCGTTGGCGCCGGGCTTGCGGCTGGGGCCTTCGACCAGGATGGCTTGCACCGTGCCCACGCGGCTGGCGCTGATGCGCTGCACGTTCAGCTCGATCAACGCCTGCAGTTGCTGCAGGCGTTGCAGCTTCAGCGCCTGCGGCGTGTCATCGGCCAGCGCCGCTGCCGGTGTGCCCGGGCGTGGGCTGAAGACGAAGCTGAAGCTGGCGTCGTAGCCGATCTCCTCGATCAGCCGCAGTGACTTCTGGTGGTCGGCCTCGGTCTCGCCGGGGAAGCCGACGATGAAGTCGGTGGACAAGCTCAGATCGGGCCGCAGTGCGCGCAGCTTGCGCACCGTGCTCTTGTATTCGACGGCGGTGTAGCCCCGCTTCATCGCCATCAGGATGCGGTCAGCGCCATGCTGCACCGGCAGGTGCAGGTGGTTGACCAGCTTGGGCAGGCTGGCGTAGGCATCGATCAGCCGCTGTGTGAATTCATTCGGGTGGCTGGTGGTGTAGCGCAAGCGCGCGATGCCGGGGATCTCATGCACACAGGCCAGCAGCATGGCGAAGTCGGCAATGTCCGCCGTGCCACCCATGCGGCCGCGGTAGGCATTGACGTTCTGGCCCAGCAGCGTCACCTCTTTGACGCCCTGGTCGGCCAGGCCGGCCACTTCGACCAGCACATCGTCCAGCGGCCGGTGCACTTCTTCGCCGCGCGTGTAGGGCACCACGCAATAGCTGCAGTACTTGCTGCAGCCTTCCATGATCGACACGAAGGCCGACGCGCCCTGGGTGCGGGCCGGCGGCAGGTGGTCGAACTTCTCGATCTCGGGGAAGCTGATGTCGACCTGCGGCCGGCCTTGCGAGCGCCGCTGCGCCAGCAGCTGCGGCAGGCGGTGCAGGGTCTGCGGGCCGAACACCACATCGACATACGGCGCGCGGTCGATGATGGCCGCGCCCTCCTGGCTGGCGACGCAGCCGCCGACGCCGATCAA
>JANNMP010000763.1:0-2997 GCA_031398015.1 Burkholderiaceae bacterium | reverse complement strand
GGTGGTCATGGCCTGCGCGGCGATGAACACGCCGGGGTTCAGGCCGTGGCGGCGCGCGAAGTCTTCGGAACACAGCACGGCAGCCGCGGCGCCGCAGGTCGGTGGGCAGCATTGCAGGCGCGTGAGTGGCTCGAACACCGTGGGCGCGGCCATCACCTCGTCGAGCGTGACGGTGTCGCGGAACACCGCCAGCGGGTTGCGCGCCGCATGCTGGCGCGCCTTGACCGAGATGCGGGCAAAGGTGCTGGGGGCGATGCCATGCTCGGCGATGTAGTCGCGCGCCGCGCCGCCAAAAAACTGCGCCGCGCGCGGCACGGCCGGCTCGAAGCCCTGGTGTTGGTCAAGCGTGTCGATGAAGCGCGCCAGCGGCGACGGCCGGTCGGCCCACACACCCTTCAGCGGCCCCGGCACCATCTGCTCGAAGCCCAGCGCCAGCACGCAGTCGGCCGCGCCCGAGGCCACTGCCTGGCGCGCCAGCCACAGCGCGGTGCTGCCGGTGGCGCAGTTGTTGTTGACGTTGACCACCGGGATGCCCGACAGCCCCACGCCGTAAATCGCAGCCTGACCGGCGGTGCTGTCACCAAACACATAGCCGACATAGGCCTGCTGCACCAGCGCATAGGGGACGCCGGCATCGTCCAGCGCCAGCTTGGCCGCCTGGCTGCCCATCACGCTGTAGGCCTCACTGGCCCCGGGTTTGGTGAACGGGATCATGCCCACGCCCACCACATGCACGGCTTGTGTCAAACGCGTCTCCTGGTTTGTCGATCATTCACCGGCGCGCGACGGCCCCGGCGTGCGGTAGCGGAAGGTGCCCATCGCCCGCGCCGTGGTGTTGCCCGCCGCGTCGGTGATCTGGGCCTCGCAAAAGCAGATTGACTTGCCGCCGCCGATGGCGCGGCCGGTGGCCGTCAAATCACCCACCGCCGGCAGCATGAACGCGATCTGCATGTCGATGGTGACCACCTCGCGGCTGTAATCCACCCGGCTGAGCGCGGCGTTGGCCATCGCGCTGTCGAGCAGGCTCATCACCACGCCGCCATGGCCGCCGCCGTGGTTGTTGAGCAGATCGGGCCGCAGCGCCAGCGCCACCACCGCCACGCCGTCGGCCTCATGGGTGATGCGCGCGCCGATCATCTGCAGGAACGGGATGATCCGGGCCCGGCCGTCGTGCGGCTTGGTGTCGTCGCCGCTCATCCCGTGCCCCGGCTGGCCGCTGCTGCGTCGGCCGCAGCGCTGAAATCGCGTGGCCCGGTCAGTGAAATGCCCCCGTCGCAGGGGATCACCGTGCCGGTGATCCACGCGCCCAGCGGTGAGCACAACACCATGGCCAGATTGGCGATGTCGCTCAACGCGCCCAGGCGGCCCAACGGCACGCGCTGGGCCATCGCGTCCAGCGTGGCGGCATCGGGTGCCAGCCGGCGCAGGCCCTCGGTGTCGGCAATCGGCCCGGGCACGATGCTGTTGATGCGGATGCCATCGGGCCCCCATTCCAGCGCCAGCACCCGGGTCAGCATGTCCACACCCGCCTTGGCGGCGCACACATGGGCCTGGTAGGGCGTGGCCACCCACGACTGGCTGGCCGAGATGCTGATCAGGCTGGCGCCGGGCTTGCGCAAGAACGGGTGGCTCTGCTTGAGCACGTTGAAGCTGCCCAGCAGGTCGATGTCGACCACGGTCTTGAAGGCGTTGGGCGACATGCCGTTGACCGCCGCCAAAAAATTGCCCGCAGCGCCCGACACCAGCACGTCGATGGGGCCGAAGCGCGCGTGCGCTGCAGCCAGCGCCGCCTGCACCGCAGCCGCATCGCGCACATCGGCCTGCAACCCCAGCACCTGGCCACCATGGGCTTGCAACTGCGCCACGGCGCCAGCCACCTTGTCGGCCGTGCGGCTCAGCACCACCAGGCTTGCGCCGGCCCGGGCAAAGGCGTCGGCAATGCCGAGGTTGATGCCGCTGGTGCCACCGGCCACCAGCACATGCTGCCCGGTGAAATCGAAGCGGATGGATGATGCCATGGGCTTGCGTGGTTGAAGTGGCCAGGCCGCCAGCATGCGCGCAGCGCGCCGGCCCGCCAATGGCAAAGCCGCTGATTTGATTGGCAAAACCGATCACCCGAGGGTATGTCCTGAAGGCCCTGCATCGCGTCAAGGCCGTGACACTGGCCGCTGCGTTGCCCGCCTGGTCTTACTGTGTCAGAACCGCAGCCTTGCGTTTACGCGCAGGCAACGGGGACACCTTGGCAGTGTCCTGAGCAAGGCTGCGGCGATACGCAGCCGCAAGCTCGTGATGGACGATGGGGCGTGGCGCTGCGTGCGCTGGGCTGCCGCGAGGTTTGTAATGCGTGGGTAGGGCAGGTTCTTCGCTTCGTGCGGAGTTTTTCTTGCCGGCGCCCTCGGGGTGGCGAAGCTGCTGCGCCATCAGGAAGCCGTAGGCGGCAATCGCCAGGCTGGCATGGTGATGGAAGCCGCGCCAGCCTCGGCCCTCGTAGTCACCCAGCCCCAGGTCCTGCTTGAGGTCCTGGTAGTCGCGCTCGATGCGCCAGCGCATCTTGGCTTCAAGCACCATGCGATCAATCGGCATGTCCTCGGGCAGCGTGCACAGCCAGTACTTCATCGGCTCCTTGTGGCCTTCGGGCCACTCGAAGAGCGCCCACTGCTCGGGCCGCAACTCGTCGCGCTGGTGGTCGCGGTGCGCTGCGCGCACACGAACCCGGGCAAAGCGAGAGCGCAAGCTGAAGTTGCTGCCTTCTCGCCACTCGACGTTGTGCCAGTGCTCAGCGGGCAACGCGTGCGCCAGATCCTTCATCGACTGCGGCCGCTGGTGTGCCGCGTCACGCCCACCGAGTGCGTGCCCTGCTTGGGAAACCCCGTGTCGTCCACGATCCACCAACCGCCGTCGCTGAAGTCCATCGCCGGCACCACCCACTGCGCTGCGCGCAGCAGCATCTGCTCATCCGACCACGCGGAGTCGGCCACAAAGTGATGCAGCGACTGG
>JANNMP010000730.1:0-3393 GCA_031398015.1 Burkholderiaceae bacterium | reverse complement strand
CATGCTGCGGCGGCCACCGGCCGGCCAACGTCGGCCGACGTTGGCTGCTGCCGTAGGACATCAGGCCCGCACGCGGGCGCAATGCCCGCCGGGTCCTGGCCGGCCAGCAGCAGCCGTGTCAGCAGCGCGCGCAGTTCGCGGCAGTTGCCGCGCCGGGCATGCAGCGGCACCGGCACCACCGCCAACCGGTCCATCAGGTCGGCCCGAAAGCGCCGCGCCGCCACCTCGGTGGCCAGATCGGCAGGGCCTCGAAAGCCATGCCGTTCGCTGCGGAATTGAACAGGTGCTGCACAACGGTGTGCATCGGGTGTTGCGCTTTTGGACAAGGCGGCGGCGCCAACAGCCATGGCGCGACGGGCTGCTGCCGCCGACACCTCGGGTTAGCACCCGGTGGTATGCGCTTTGCTTCGATCAACGGGCGGGCGCCACAAGTGCGTCGGCGTTGTCCACAACACATTCGATCCCTGGAGACTTCCACCATGCCCATGCCCTGCCTGCATCCGCTGCGCGTTGCCGCGCTGGCTGCGCTGACCTGCGCCACCGCCCTGCCGGCCGCCGCGCAGCAGAACATCGAGAAGCTCAAGCAGATGAAGGTGGCCACCGCCGACCTGAACATCCCGGTGGTGCCGCAGACCGGGCGCAATGCCGACGCGATCCGCGCCAATTTGAGCCGCGTCAAGCTGCCGCCGGGCTTTTCGATCGACCTGTTCGCGGTGGTGCCCGACGCCCGCCACATGGCGGTGGCGCCCAGCACCAACATGCTGTTCGTGGGCACGCGCAAGACCACGGTGTGGGCGGTGACCGACCGCAACAGCGACGGCGTGGCCGACGAGGTGAAGAGCTTTGCGCCGAGCCTGAAATTCAGCAACCCCAATGGTGTGTGCTGGACCAAGGACGGTTTCCTGATCGTTGCCGAACACAACCGGGTGCTGAACTTCCCGGCCGCCGAGTTCTTCTACGAAGGCCCGGACGTGGCCGTCATCGAGGTCGTGCCCCAGGGCAAGCTGATCCCGGTCGACGAAGAAAGCTACAACCACGGCGCCCGCACCTGCCGCGTCAGCGATGACGGCATGCTGCACATCACCCTGGGTCAGCCCTACAACGTGCAGCCCCGCGAGAAGGTGGCCCTGTACGAGCAGCTGGGCATCGGCGGCATGGTCAAGGTCAATGCCTTCGACGGCTCCAAGCGCGAGGTGGTGGCGCGCGGCGTGCGCAACTCGGTGGGCATGGACATCAACCCGAAGGACAAGTCGGTCTGGTTCACCGACAACCAGACCGACGGCATGGGCGACGAAACCCCGCCAGGCGAACTGAACCGCGTGTCGAAGATGGGCGAGCACTTCGGCTACCCCTACATCCACGGCAACAACGTGCAGATCGCCGGCACCGCCGCCGCCCCCGACCTGAAGGACATGCCGGCGCCGGCGAGCTGGACCAAGCCGCAGATCGAGTTCCCTGCCCACCAGGCGCAGCTGGGCATGGCCTTCTACACCGGCAAGATGTTCCCGGCCAAGTACCAGGGCGGCGCTTTCGTGGCCGCGCACGGCTCCTGGAACCGCACCAAGGCCACCGGTGGCCTGATCAACTTTGTGGCGATCAAGGCCGATGGCAACGCCGACAAGAGCGAGGTCTTTGCCGACGGCTTCCTCGACGCCGACACAGGCCTGTACCGCGGCCGGCCGGTGGACGTGGCGGTGATGAAGGATGGATCGTTGCTGATCAGCGACGACTTCGCCGGCGCCATCTACCGTGTCAGCTACAAGGCGCCCTGACCTGGTGCTGGGCCTGCTGGCGGCGCTGGCCGCCGGCACGGCCGCAGCCGCCGACGCCCAGGCGGGGCGCCAGAAGGCCCAGGCCTGTGCCGTGTGCCACGGCCCGCTGGGCCTGAGCACGGCACCCGACGCGCCCAGCCTGGCCGGCCAGCCGGCGCTGTATGTGGCGGCGCAATTGCGCGCCTACCGCAGCGGCGCGCGCAAGCACGAGGTGATGGCGGTGCTGGCCCGGCCGCTGACCGACGCCGACATCGCCGACCTGGCGGCCTGGTTCGCGTCGATCCAGGTCGAGGCCAAGGCGCCGAACTGAGCTGGCAAGCGCTGGCGCCGCTCAGCCGCTCAGCCGCCCAGCACCGCCGCCATCGCCTCGGCCGTGCGGCCGACATTGCCGCTGTTGAGCCCGGCAATGCAGATGCGGCCAGAGCGAATCAGGTAGACCGCATGCTGTTCACGCAGGCGGTCTACCTGCGCTGCGCTCAGGCCTGTGTAGCTGAACATGCCACGCTGGCTGAGCAGGTAGCCCAGGTCACGCCCAGGCAGCAGCGCGCTCAGCCGCGTCTGCAGCGCCACCCGCATGGCGGCAATGCGCTCGCGCATGGCGCCCAGCTCGGCCTGCCACAGCGGGCGCAGGTCGGCGTCGCCCAGCACATGGGCGACGATCTTGGCGGCATGGATGGCCGGGCTGGAATAGATGCGCCGCACAGTGAAGCGCAGCTGCCCCAGCACCAGCGCGGCTTCGGCCGCCGTGGCGCACACCGCGCTGAGCGCGCCGCAGCGCTCGCCGTACACGCTCATGCTCTTGGAGAATGAATTGGCCACGAAGAAGGTGATGCCGGCATCGGCCAGCGCGCGCACGGCATAGGCGTCTGCATCGATGCCGTCGCCAAAGCCCTGGTAGGCCAGGTCCAGGTACGGCAGCAATTCACGCTCACGCAGCACCGGGATCAGGGCGTCCCACTGCGCCGTGCTCAGGTCCACGCCAGTGGGGTTGTGGCAGCAGGCATGCAGCAGCACGATGCTGCGTGCCGGCAGGCTGCGCAGCGTGGCCAGCATGGCGTCGAAGCGCAAACCACCGCTGGCGGCGTCGTGGTACGGGTAGGTCTCGACCTTGAAGCCACTGCCCTCGAACATCGAGCGATGGTTGTCCCAGGTCGGGTCGCTGACCCACACACCGGCACCGGGCAGCCAGGTCTTCAAGAAGTCAGCGCCCACCTTCAGCCCGCCCGAGCTGCCCACGGTCTGGATCGTGGCCACGCGCCCGCCGGCAATGGCCGGGTGGCCCGCGCCCAGCAGCAGCTTGGCCACTTCGGCGCGGCAGGTGGCCTCACCCTCCATCGGCAAATAGGGTTTGGCGCCACCGCCAGCCAAGATGCGCGCCTCGGCCGCCTGCACGCTGGGCAGCACCGGCAGCCGGCCCTGCTCGTCGAAATAGATGCCGATCGACAGGTTCACCTTCTGCGGCCGGGGGTCGGCGTTGAAAGCGTCGACCAGCGCGAAGATCGGGTCGCCCGCATAGGGCTGGACGTGCTCGAACATCGGTGGCTCCTCGAATCAGCGGCCGATTATTGCGGCCGCCTGCGGCCCGGCGCCGGGCCGCTCCCAAGCGGGCTGCGCACCCGCT
>JANNMP010000676.1:0-5128 GCA_031398015.1 Burkholderiaceae bacterium | reverse complement strand
AGCAACTGCTGCAGATAGAAGCCGCGCAGCGTGCCGCTCGGCCCTTGATAGTCGCCCACGACCACGCCTTGCACCGTGACCGTGCTGCCGGCCAGTGGCGAGCTGTCACCGCTGCCCTGCACTGCCGAGATCGGCGTGGCCGCCAGGCTGCAGGCAGCTGGCAGCGACTGGGCTTGCACCTGGGCCAGGACGCTGGCCGCAGCCAGGCCGAGAACGATGAGGATTGGAAGGGTGGGCATGGCGCTCCGGCAGGCGGTCAGGTACACAACAAAAATGCCCACCATTCGGCAGGCAGGTCATTCACAGCCCGGCGCTGCCGGGCATCACCGGGTCAGCCCTGCGCGCCGCGCTTGGCCAACAGGCCCAGAGACAGCAGGCCCGCCAGCATCATGGCGTAGGTTTCGGGCTCGGGCACCGGGGTCAAGCTGAAGTTGGTTGCGTCAGGCACCACACTGGTCCCGATGCCACCCACGTCGATGGCCCAATTGGCAGGGTTGTTGACCAGGGCGCCATAGGCTGCAAAAGTCATTTCGCTGGAACGCGAGCCTGTGTAGCCGGCAAAGTCAGCGCTGCTGCTGAGCTTGATGGCGTTGCTGCCGGCGGCGAGACCCACGACCGTCAACGAGTTGTTGTTCGCCTCGCTCGACACCGCGCTCAGGATCGTGGTCGGGGCGGTGGCGCTGGTGCCCAGGAATGCGTAGACCGTCTCTGCAGTCGCGCTCAGGCCCAGGTTGCTGCTGTTGACAACGCTGAAGCTGCCGACAGATGCGGCGCGGCCGGCTGCATCAATCGCCGAAAAGCGCACCACCGTTCCGGCAGCAATCACACCTGCGCCAGTGCCCCAGCTGAACGATGACTCGCCGCTGCCGATGGCGGTGGCGCTGGTGGCCGTGCTGTCGGAGAAGAACACCTGGGTGTTGGCAGCGATGTCGACAAAGGTCACCAGCGACCAGCCGTCTTCGTCGGCGTTGAACGCGGTGAAGGCGATGTCGCCGGTGGTCAGCGCATGCGCCGGGGCCACGGCGGCGGCCACCAGGGCCAGTGCAAACAGATTCTTCATGTGGATGACTCCAGAGGGGGTGTGAACAACACGGCGGGCCGGCTGGCTCGCGGGATGTCGAACCTTAGGTTCGCCCGATGAACGCGGCGTGACGGTTTGCCCCACCGCACATTCACCCCCCCGACTGCGGGTGTGGTTTTGTTCAGATCAGCGCGTCAAGGGTTGTTCACCCCATGCAGCACATGCCCGGCAGGGGCATGGCCCGCCGCGCCGGCCACATGCCGGGCATGGTCATCGAAGAAGAAATCGGGCTCGAACGCGCTGAGAAAACCGCCTTTGGGCAGGCCCCCCAGAAACATCGCCTCGTCCACCTCGATCTGCCAGTCCATCAGGGTGCGGATGGCGCGCTCATGCGCCGGCGCGCTGCGCGCTGTCACCAATGCGGTGCGCACGCGCATGCCTGACGCGGCGCCGGCCTGCTGCAGCTGGCGCAGCGC
The DNA here is from genome assembly GCA_031398015.1 of Burkholderiaceae bacterium. Lineage (GTDB taxonomy): Bacteria > Pseudomonadota > Gammaproteobacteria > Burkholderiales > Burkholderiaceae_C > Pseudaquabacterium. Next base: position 3,631 of record JANNMP010000676.1, on the reverse strand, counting down.
CTGCAGCAGCGGCTTGAACGGCCCGGCGGCTAGCGGCGTGCTGGCCTGGGCCTGCTCATGCTGCAGAAACGCCGCCAGGCCATCGCGCTGGTAGACCTGCTCGGCTTCGTCCGAGAACAGCACCGCGTCACCGTCAAACGCGATGCGCAGCTCGTTTGGGTGGGCGGCCTGCACCAGCGGGCTTTGCGGCGCCACCAGCGCTGCCGGCACACCCGCAGCCAGCGCCTGGCGCACATCGGCCGCATTGGCCGACAGAAACAAGTGCGCGCCCAGCGGCTGCAAGTAGCGCCAGGGCGATGTGCCGCGGGTGAACACGCCGCGCTCCACATCCAGCCCGTGGTGCTGCGCCGAATGGAACACCCGCAGGCCCGAGACCGGGTCATTGCGCGACAGCACCACCACCTGCACCCGCGCCAGCGCGCCCGGCGCCACCCCGGCATTGAAGGCCAGCAGCTTGCGCGCCAGTGCAAATGCCACCCCAGGCAACGCCGGCTCGGCCACGCGCTGCAACTGCAGTTGCATGTAGGCATGGTCGTCGCCGGCCTCGAAGACCCGGTTTTCGGCCTCGAAGTCAAACAAAGCGCGTGACGACAACGCCACCACCAGGGGTGGGGTCGGGTCCGGGCTGGGCAAACTCATGCACCGGATCATAGGTTTGGCCTGGCAGGCGGCGGCTGGCTCCAGTGGGCCTGCTGGCGGCCGACACCCGCCGCATGCGCCCATCTCCGAGCCGGGCGCGCGCCAGGCCGTTGCTGCTGTTGCCGGCTAGGCTGGCGCGCCAACCCGGTCAGATTGCCCCGATTGCCCACATTGCCCGCCTGCTCGCCCTGGCCCTGGCCCTGGTGCTGGCCTGCTGCGGCATGGCGATGGCCCAGGCTGGCGCGGGCGCGCTGCAGTTGCACGATGAGGCCGGCCGCGTCAGCGCCTGGCCAGCGCCGCGCCTGCTGTCAGGCCCGGGCGGTGTGCTCAGCACCAACCAGGCGCTGCGCCAGATTGACCGCTTGCAGCCGCCCAGCGGCGCGCCGGCCAGGTGGTGGCGCGCTGCTGGGCGGCACGCTGGACTACCGCAGCACGCAGACCCTGGCCACTGTGCTGGGCCTGCACATCGCCGGTTTTCGCCGCAGCGCCCAGCGCAGTGCGCTGGAAAAGCCGGCCCGTTTGACGTGGCTGGCCAGCATTGCAAGGTGGGCCTGCCGGTGGGCCTGACTATGGGCTTTGCGCTGGCGCCACATGACGGCAGCCATGCCGATGACTTGCTCAAACGCGCCGACGCTGTGATGCATGCCGGCAAGCAGGCCGGGCGCAACACGGTGCGCCGGGGTGGCGCGTCTGCTGGTCAGGCCTTCAGTTCATGAAACCCAGCGGGCCACGCTTGCCGCCGTGGCCGGCGGCGGGCAGGTCAGCCAGGCCGATGGCGCTGCGGTGGTCGAGCCGGGCATTGCCGAAGCCGGTCATCCAGGCGCGGCGCATCTCGCGCGGGGCCAGCTCGGCCAGCTTGTCCAGCACCTCATCGGCCGGCTCGGGCGCAAAGCGTTGGCCCCAGTCATGCTGGCTGCGGATGGCGCTGTACAGCCGCTGGGCAATGGCGCGCGCCGCGTCGCGGTCGGGCATGTCGACCTGGTAGACATTCACCCGGTTCAAGATCGGCTCAGGGATGGCCCGCTCGTCATTGGCGGTGGCCACCCAGATCAGCTGGCTGGCATCGACCGCCACCTCGGCAAATTCATCAACAAAGGCGCCGGCGGTGTCGTGCTCCAGCAGGCTGTACAGCGCGCCCAGCGGGTCATAGGCATGCTCACCACGCGCCTTGTCGATTTCATCGACCACCATCACCGGGTTGGCGTATTCACCATCGACCAGGGTCTCGAACACCTTGCCCGGGCGGGCGCCCTTCCATTGGCTGCTGGCACCTGACAGCACCCAGCCGGCGGTGAGCGAGGCCATCGAGATGAAACCCATGCCGGTGCCCAGCAGCTTGGCCACCTCGCGCGCGAAGTGGGTCTTGCCCACGCCGGGCGGGCCCAGCAGCAGCATCGGCGTGATTTCCAGCGCATCCCGGCTGTCATGGCACAGCGCCAGTTGGCGGCGGATGTCGTCGAGCACGGCGTGGAAGTTGGGCAGCTCGTCGTACAGATGCTCCATGGCCGGCAGCCCGCTGGGCTTGACCTGGAAACGCTCAGGCCCTTTTTCCAGCATGCGCTCGTAGGTGCCACGCAGGTGTTCATGGTCTTTGGTGGGCAGCTTGTGCAAGCGGCGTTGCACATCATCACAGCGGTAGACGCTGCGCATCTGGGCGACCGAGAAACCGCTGCTGCGCTGCTGCGCAGGCGGGATGGCCACCAGGTCGGTTGACGGACTGCCCATGCAAACACCTCCGGGATCACGTGCGCTCAAATACTAGCAAGCGGCAGGCCATTGCAACGCCCCTTGGCTCGGCGGGGGTGTGACTTCCTGACCTGTGGGGTGCGGGTTGGGGCGGCCCGCTTGGCGGCGCCGTGTTGGTCTTGGCATGTCGGTTGTCAGGCCATGGCCGAGAGCGCAGGCTCATGCAGCCAAAGGGCGGCCGTGTGTCGAGACTGGTCGCCAGGTGGTCGTGGATGGCAATCCCAAACATCGCAGCCTCCCCGAGCTTTCCCTTAGAGGTTCGCCCAGTGACTTTCGCCGCATTTCAACCCTGTGGTTGCAGAATTGGGCGATGACGCGCGCCAGTTGCTTGTTGATTCCGCAGGTCAGGTTTGTGACGTTGATGGTGAAGGCAGGTTAGGCCTCGCAGTCGCACCGCTTTGACATTCGTAGCTCCCAGGCTACACTAGCCACATGCGTGTTGAGAAGACAAACGACTACGTTACCTGGATCGATGGTCTAAAGGACCTCTCCGGCAGGGCAAGAATTCTGATGAGAGTAGATAGACTCATTCACGGAAATGCAGGCGAGCATCGAAATCTCACAGGCGGAGTTTCTGAACTCAAGATTGACGTTGGGCCTGGCTATCGCGTTTACTATTCAGTTCGGGGAGAGCGATTTCTTCTCTTGCTGATTGGTGGAGACAAATCTAGCCAGCAGAAAGACATCGCAAAAGCCATTCTTTTGGCCAAGAATTTTTCGGAGTAATCATGGCGCGAACTGCACTAAAGAAGCCGGTTAGTATTAAAACTACGCCGTACGATGTTTCTGAGCATCTCCGAACACCTGAGGAGATGGCTGCGTATCTTGACGCCTGGCTTGAGGAGGCTCCTGACGATGTTGCAGGAATCTCCAGGGCTCTGGGTGATATTGCGCGCGCCAAAGGCATGACCCAAGTAGCCAAGGATGCGGGCCTGAGCCGCGAAAGCCTGTACAGGGCGCTCAGTGCGGGTGGCAACCCGAGCTTCGCTACCATCCTCAAGGTTGCCAAGGCTCTTGGGGTCAGGCTACATGCTCAGCCCGCATAGTGCATAGCGGGCGCGGCCTAACCCTTCTACAAGGACTTCCCCTCTACAAGGACTTCCCCTCTACAAGGACTTCCCCTCGAGTCAACGCTGTGTTGTATTGGTTTTCCCCCTTGTTAGCGGCTGTTTGGTATTGGGTTGAAGGATTGAGGTTTCTCATTCACGCGTGGGTGCTGGAGTGAAGGTGCGGTGCGACAGAGAGC
>JANNMP010000502.1:0-3668 GCA_031398015.1 Burkholderiaceae bacterium | reverse complement strand
GGCGTGTTTGCGCTGTTCGAACGCCTGGTCGACCCCTACCCCGACACCCCGCTGCGCACGCCGCCGGCGCGGTTCTGGCCGTTCATGCGCGCCAGCACCCAGGGCCTGGCGCGCTACATCACCGCGATGACGCTGTTCACCGCCGCCATCGGCGTGTTCGAGGCGCTGCTGTATGCCTGGCTGGGCAACCTGGTCGATTGGCTGGCCCAGGTGCCGCGTGAGCGGCTGTGGGCCGACGAAGGCCCGCGCCTGCTGGCGCTGGCCGGCGTGCTGGTGGGCAGCACGGCGCTGGTGGCGCTGCAGGCGATGTTCAAGCAGCAAGCGCTGTCGGGCAACTTTCCGATGCGCCTGCGCTGGAACTTCCACCGCCTGATGCTGGCCCAGGGCATGGGCTTCCATGGCGACGAGTTCTCGGGCCGGGTGGCCGCCAAGGTGATGCAGACCGCATTGGCCGTGCGCGATGTGTGGATGACGCTGTGCGACATCCTGGTCTTCATCGTCATCTACTTCGCCACCCTGGTGCTGGTGGTGGGCGGCTTCAATGCCTGGATGCTGGTGCCGCTGCTGGGCTGGCTGGGGCTGTACCTGGCCGCGCTGGTCTATTACGTGCCCCGGCTGGCGGTGGTGTCACAGGCGCAGGCCGATGCGCGCTCGCTGATGACCGGGCGCATCACCGATGCCTACACCAACATCGCCACCGTCAAGCTGTTTGCGCATGACCGGCGCGAGGCCGCGCACGCCCAGGGCGCGATGGCCGAGTTTCTGGCCACGGTGCATGCGCAGATGCGCCTGGCCACCAGCTTCGAGGTGCTGATCCACGCCCTGAGCATGGCCCTGGTGCTGGGCATCGCCGGCACCGCGCTGGCGCTGTGGGTGCAAGGCCAGGTGGGCGTGGGCGCGGTGGCAGCGGCCACCGCGATGGCGCTGCGGCTGAACGGCATCTCGCACTGGATCATGTGGGAGATGGCCACGCTGTTCGAGCATGTGGGCACGGTGGCCGACGGCATCGCCACGCTCAGCCGCCCGCGTGCGGTGGTGGACTCAGCCGGCGCGTTGCCGCTGGTGGTGCGCCAGGGCGACATCCGGCTGGAGGATGTGCACTTTGCCTACGGCGGCAGCAAGACCGTGATCGACGGCCTGAACCTGCACATCCGCCCGGGCGAGAAGATCGGCCTGGTCGGCCGCAGCGGCGCGGGCAAGAGCACGGTGGTGAACCTGCTGCTGCGCTTCCATGACGTGGCGGCGGGGCGCATCCTGATCGACGGGCAAGACATCGCCAAGGTGACGCAGGACAGCCTGCGCGCCCAGGTGGGCATGGTCACGCAGGACACCAGCCTGCTGCACCGCAGTGTGCGCGACAACATCCTCTACGGCCGGCCCGACGCGGGTGAGACATCGATGCGCGCGGCCGCCACCCGGGCCGAGGCCCATGGCTTCATTGCCGGCCTGGTCGACGCCATGGGCCGCCAAGGCTATGACGCCCATGTGGGCGAGCGTGGCGTCAAGCTTTCGGGCGGCCAGCGCCAGCGCATTGCCATCGCCCGGGTGATGCTCAAAGACGCGCCGATCCTGCTGCTCGATGAGGCCACCAGCGCGCTCGACAGCGAGGTGGAGGCGGCCATCCAGGCCAGCCTGTACCGGCTGATGGAAGGCAAGACGGTGGTGGCGATCGCCCACCGCCTCTCCACCATCGCCGCGATGGACCGGCTGGTGGTGATGGACGCCGGGCGCATCGTCGAACAGGGCCGGCACGATGCACTGCTGGCCGCCGGCGGGCTGTATGCCCGGCTGTGGGCGCACCAGAGCGGTGGCTTTCTGGGCGAGCAGGCCGAGGATTGACCGCGCAGCCGCGCGGCGGATCAACCCGCAGCGCACGCCCTGGCCTTGATCGCCAGCACGATGCTGCCCGCCGTCATCACCTGGCCCAGAAAACGCAACGGCGGCAGCCGGCGCACCAGCGCCACGACGGTGCGCGCTGCCGTGCCCAGCGTGTGGGTGCGGATCAAGTCGAAGCGGTCCAGGCTGCGCAGGCCGAGCGTGGCCAGGTGGCGGCGCAGGCCGTACCAGGTGAACCAGTGCACCGCCGGATACAAGGCATGGTTGGCCAGCTCGGGCCGGGTGGTCACGGCCAACCGCTCAAAACGCCGCTTCAGCGCCGCCGGATACCAGCTGTACAGCGGCAGGTTGAATTCTTGCTGCCGCGGGCACAGTGCATTGGTGGTCGTCAGGTACAACACGCCGCCGGGCCGCAGCACACGCGCTGCTTCACTGACGCAGGCCTGCCAGTCATGCACATGTTCAAGCAGCTCCAGCATCAGGCAGGCGTCCATCGACCCGTCGGCGTAGGGCAGTGCGGTTGCCGTGCCGAGGTCGAACTGGATCGACACACCATCGGCGCGCGCCCTGGCGCGCGCCACCTCGAGCAGCGGCCCGTTGACATCGAGCCCGATCGCCTCGTCGCCCTGCTCGGCCCACAGCCGCGCCTGCGTGCCGGCATTGCAGCCGATGTCCAGCACCCTGAACCGCGACTGCCCCGGAAACTGTTGCCGCAGCATCTCGCGCACACAGCCATGGATGCGCTGCAGATGCTGGCGCTGCGCTGCGGAGGCGCTTTTCTCCTCGTAGTAGCGCAAAAAATTCGGGTCCGACCCGTGGTCGAAACCGGTTGCTGGTGGGCCTGCAGGCTGTGCCATCTGATCTCCCTTGTTGTCATCACAACGGTTGATCAGCCGCTGTCTCCGCTTGATTGGACCCCAGCCGCTGGGCCGGCATCACGTTGTTGCAGCAACTTGCAAGCCAACAGACTGGGTTCGGCCGGATGCTCGCGCGCCATCGCCCTGCCGCGCGCCAGGCATTCTTCTGCAAAGAATGGTAGGTAAGCGGCGCAACAAAGTCTGCCGGACCGGCGAATGCACAACGTTGCAAATTCGGCATTCGTGAAACAGTAGACAACATCTGCTTCGGGCTGACCAGTGTCAATCAACCACGCGCCGGGGTTTCGCGCCGAGCGGCTGGCCCGGCCCGGGCTCCGCTTGCGCCTTCAGCGCTTGAGCGCTTGACCGCTGCCAGCACCAGGGCCAGCAGTTCGTCGGGCAGCACCGCCTCACCAAACACACCGGCCTGGCTGGCAAGGCTGGCACGCTGCTGGCGCAGGGTTGCCGCCAACGCGGCGTGGCAGATCACCAACGGCGGTGGATTGTCCAAGTTGTCCAGTGCGGCCTGCAGCTGCAGCCCGGCGTCCACTGGTTCGGCCTCACGCGTGCAATCGCTCAACAGCAGGTCGAAGCGCTCGGCGTCGCTGCACAACCTTGCCAGTGCCGCAGCCGTGGACCGGACTTGCACAAGCTCGATCTGCAGCCGCGCCAGCGCGTCACCGCCTTCAGGTCGGTGGGCGTTGCAGCTCGGCGTGCAGCTTCTGGTCATCATGCGCATCGCTGTAGCACAGCGACACCGGCGCAGGGCTGGCCGCCGGGTCGCTGGTGCTGGGCATGGCCGCTGCCGGTTGCGCTCAGGCAGTGCCGCCCACCGTCATGCCGTCGATGCGCAGCGTCGGTTGGCCCACGCCCACCGGCACGCTCTGGCCTTCCTTGCCGCACACGCCCACGCCTGAATCGAGCGCCAGATCATTGCCGATCATGCTCACCCGCTTCAGCGCCTCGGGCCCGTTG
>JANNMP010000641.1:0-5650 GCA_031398015.1 Burkholderiaceae bacterium | reverse complement strand
GCCCGAAGTGATGCGGGCCGCGCTCGACCTGGGTGTGGACATCATCAACGACGTGCGCGCGCTGCAGCGCCCCGGTGCGCTGGCGCTGGTGGCCGCACATGCCCGCTGCGGCGTGTGCCTGATGCACATGCACGGCGAGCCCGACGCGATGCAGCGCTCGCCCATGGCCGACGACAGCGACGTGGTGGCCGGCGTGCTGGCCTGGCTGCGCCAGCGCCTGGCCGACGTGACAGGCGCTGGCATCGCTGCCGAGCGCATCACGCTCGACCCCGGCATCGGTTTCGGCAAGACCGCTGTGCAGAACTGGGCACTTCTGCAGCGCCAGCCTGAGTTGCTGGCGCTGGGCCGGCCGCTGTTGCTGGGTTGGAGCCGAAAATCTTCGCTCGGCGCCGTCACCGGCCGCGCGGTGGACGACCGGCTGCCAGCCAGCCTGGCGGCGGCACTGGCGGCGTTGCATCAAGGCGCACGGGTGCTGCGGGTGCATGACGTGGCCGCCACGGTGGACGCGCTGAAGGTGTGGGCCGCTGCGGGCCTTGCCGACCAACCAGACCAACAGGGAACAACAACACCATGAGCAGACGCTACTTCGGCACCGACGGCATCCGCGGCACCGTGGGCCAGGCACCGATCACGCCCGATTTCATGCTGTGCCTGGGCCATGCGGTGGGCCGGGTGCTGCGCCGCACGGTCAAGCGCCCCACGGTGCTGATCGGCAAGGACACGCGCATCTCGGGCTACATGATCGAGAGCGCGCTCGAAGCCGGCCTGGCCTCGGCCGGGGTGGACACCTTGCTCACTGGCCCCTTGCCCACCCCCGGCGTGGCCTACCTCACCCGCGCGCTGCGGCTGGATCTGGGCGTGGTGATCAGTGCCTCGCACAACGCCTACCCCGACAACGGCATCAAGTTCTTCTCGGCCAAGGGTGAAAAGCTGCCCGACGACTGGGAGCAGGCGGTCGAGGCGGCCCTGGACGAGCCCCCGCAATGGGTGGACTCAGCCAACCTGGGCAAGGCCCGCCGGCTGGACGACGCGCGCGGCCGCTACATCGAGTTCTGCAAGTCCACGGTGGACACCGACATGAGCCTGCGCGGCTTGAAGATCGTGGTCGATGCAGCGCACGGCGCGGCCTACAACGTGGCGCCGGACGTGTTCCACGAACTGGGCGCCGAGGTGGTGGCCATCGGCTGCCAGCCCGACGGCACCAACATCAATGCTGGTTTCGGCGCCACCGCGCCGCAGGCCCTGGTGGCGGCGGTGGCCCAGCATGGTGCCGACTACGGCGTGGCCCTCGACGGTGACGCCGACCGGCTGCAACTGGTCGACCGCGCCGGCCGCTTGTTCAACGGCGATGAATTGCTCTACGTGATGGTCGGTGACCGCCTCGCCCAGGGCCAGGCCATCACCGGCGCGGTGGGCACGTTGATGACCAACATGGCGGTCGAGCTTGCCTTGCAACGCCGTGGTGTGGCCCTGGTGCGCGCCAAGGTGGGTGACCGCTATGTGCTGGAGGAGCTGGCCGCACGCGGCTGGCTGCTGGGCGGCGAGGGTTCGGGTCACCTGCTGGCGCTGGACAAGCACACCACCGGTGACGGCATCGTCAGCGCACTGCTGGTGCTGCAGGCCATCCAGCGTGCCAAGGCCACGCTGGCCGAACTGCTGGCCGATGTGGCGCTGTTGTCGCAGACGCTGCTCAACGTGCGCCTGCCCAGCCTGGCGCGCTGGCAGCACAACAGCCATCTGGCGGCCGAGACCCGCGCGGTCGAGCAGGCGCTGGTGGGCCAGGGCAGGGTGCTGATCCGCGCCTCGGGCACCGAGCCGGTGCTGCGGGTCATGGTGGAGTGCCAGGATGCTGCGCTCGGCCAGGCCATGGCAGAGCGGCTGGTGGCGGCAGCGCAACGCTGACGCTGTGCCGGCATGACGACCGGATGACAGTGTTGCAGCACTGTCATCTGGCAGTCGCAGCCGTCATGGCTGTGTCACATGGCCTGCCTACAGTCGCTGCAAAGGGTGATTGCTGCCCGTTTCCTGCACTGAAAGGCCTTTGACAATGACCACTTCCCTCTTGCGCGGTGCCCTGCTGTCGTTTGCCCTTGCCCCAGCGGCCGTGCTGGCCCAGGATGTCACCGGCGCCGGCGCCACCTTCCCCGCGCCCATCTATGCCAAGTGGGCCGATGCCTACAACAAGGCAACGGGCGCACGCATCAACTACCAATCGGTCGGCTCGGGTGCCGGCATCCGCCAGATCAAGGCCAAGACGGTTGATTTCGGCGCGTCCGACATGCCGCTGACCGATGAGGACCTGGCCAAGGACGGCTTGCTGCAGTTCCCCACGGTGATCGGCGGTGTGGTGCCGGTGGTCAACATCGCCGGCATCGCGCCGGGCCAGATCAAGCTGACCGGTGCGGTGCTTGGCGACATCTACCTGGGCAAGATCACCAAGTGGAACGATGCCGCGCTCACCGCACTGAACCCGGGCGTGCCGCTGCCGGCAGCCGATATCTCGGTGGTGCGCCGCGCCGACGGCTCAGGCACCAGCTTCATCTTCACCAACTATCTGTCGAAAGTGAACCCGGACTGGAAGGCCAAGGTGGGCGAGGGCACGGCGGTGAACTGGCCAGTGGGCGCGGGTGGCAAGGGCAACGAAGGTGTGGCGGCATTTGTGCAGCGCCTGCCCAACTCGATCGGCTATGTCGAGTACGCCTACGTCAAGCAGAACAAGATGACATACACGCTGCTGAAGAACAAGGACGGCAACTTCGTCACGCCCGACGACACCGCGTTCAAAGCCGCTGCCGCCGGTGCCGACTGGAACAAGACGTTCTTCCAGATCACCACCGACCAGCCCGGCAAGACCGCCTGGCCGCTGACCAACCCCACCTACATCCTGATGTACAAGGCACAGGACAAGCCGGTCAGCGCCGCCAACAGCCTGAAATTCTTCGACTGGGCGTTTGCCAATGGCGACAAGATGGCCGATGAGCTGGATTACGTGCCGCTGCCCGACAGCGTGAAGGCCCTGGTGCGCAAGCAGTGGGCCGACCAGATCAAGGACAACGCCGGCAAGGCCATCGCCCTGAAGTGACAGCGGGTGGCGGCGCCCGGCGGGGCGCTGCCTGCAATGCAATCACAATGGCATGGAGGTCCCGTGGCCGCAACCTTCCCCACCCATTCAGCCCATGCCGACAACCGCGTGATGCCTGAGCGCCAACCACCGCAGCGCCGTCGGGTGGCGCCCTGGGCCGACGCCCTGTTTGCTGTGCTGGCGCACGGCGCGGCCTGGATCACGCTGGCGCTGATGGCCGGCATCATCATTTCGTTGTTTGTCGGTGCCGCACCGGCGATCAAGGAGTTCGGCCTGGGCTTTCTCTGGTCCACCGAATGGGATCCGGTGAAGGAGAAGTTTGGCGGCCTGGTGATGATCTACGGCACGCTGATGACATCGTTCATCGCGCTGCTGATCGCAGTGCCGGTGAGCTTCGGCATCGCGCTGTTTCTCACCGAGATGTCGCCCGGCTGGCTCAAGCGCCCGCTGGGCATCGCCATCGAGCTGCTCGCGGCCGTGCCGTCGATCGTCTACGGCATGTGGGGGCTGCTGGTGTTCAGCCCGATCCTGTCGACCTACGTGCAGCAGCCGCTGCAGAAGCTGCTCAAGGGCGTGCCGTTCCTCGAGACACTGGTCTCGGGCGCGCCGGTGGGCATCGGCATCCTGTCGGCCGGCATCATCCTGGCGATCATGGTGATCCCGTTCATTGCCGCAGTGATGCGTGATGTGTTCGAGGTGACACCGCCGATGTTGAAAGAGTCGGCCTACGGCCTGGGCGCCACCACCTGGGAGGTGGTCAGCAAGGTGGTGCTGCCGTACACCAAGACCGGTGTGGTCGGCGGCATCATGCTCGGCCTGGGTCGGGCACTGGGCGAGACCATGGCCGTCACCTTCGTCATCGGCAATTTCAACCAGCTCAGTTCACTGTCGCTGTTCGAGGCCGCCAACAGCATCACCTCGGCACTGGCCAATGAATTTGCCGAGGCTGGCGAAGGCTTGCACCAGGCGTCGCTGATGTACCTGGGCCTGGTGCTGTTCTTCATCACCTTCGTGGTGCTGACCCTGTCAAAGTTGCTGCTGTCGCAGTTGCGCAAGGGCGAGGGCACACGGTCATGAACGACGCTGCTGCAGCATTCACCCCGGCCCAGCACGTCGGCCGCCTGGCGATGCACCGCCGCCGCAAGCTGGTCAACGCGGTGGCGCTGACGCTGTCGCTCAGCGCGATGGCGTTCGGCTTGTTCTGGTTGATCTGGATCCTGGTCGAGACCTTCCGCCTGGGCGTGGGCGGGCTGGACCTGGCGGTGTTCACCGAGATGACGCCGCCACCGCAGGCCGAAGGCGGTTTGGCCAACGCCATCTTCGGCTCGATCACCATGGTCGGCCTGGCCACGCTGCTGGGCACGCCCATCGGCGCGCTGGCCGGCATCTATCTGGCCGAGTACGGCCAGAAGAGCTGGCTGGGGGCGATCACCCGCTTCATCAACGACATCCTGCTGTCGGCGCCGTCGATCGTGATCGGCTTGTTCATCTACGCCGCCGTCGTGGCGCAGGTCAAGAGCTTTTCCGGCTTCGCCGGCGTGCTGGCGCTGGCACTGATCGTGATCCCGGTGGTCATCCGCCAGACCGAGAACATGCTGACGCTGGTGCCGAACGCGCTGCGCGAAGCTGCCTACGCACTGGGCACGCCGAAGTGGAAGGTGATCCTGTCGGTCACGCTGAAGGCATCACTGGCGGGGGTGATCACCGGCATCATGCTGGCGGTGGCGCGCATTGCCGGCGAAACCGCGCCGCTGCTGTTCACCGCGCTGTCCAACCAGTTCTGGACCAGCGACCTGCGTGAGCCCATGGCCAGCCTGCCGGTGACGATCTTCAAGTTCGCGATGAGCCCGTACGAGAACTGGCAGAAGCTGGCCTGGGCGGGCGTATTCCTGATCACCTTGGGTGTGCTGGCCCTCAACATCCTGGCACGTGTGCTGTTCCGCAAGACGCACTGACTGTTCTGCTGCCTCCACCGACCAAGCCCCACACCATGCCCCTGGACTCCGCTGTTTCAACCCCCATCACCGAGCGCGCCAAGATCGCGGTGCGTGATCTCAACTTCTACTACGGCGGCTTCCAGGCGCTGAAGAAGATCAACCTCGACCTGCCCGAAAAAAAGGTCACGGCCTTCATCGGCCCGTCGGGTTGCGGCAAGAGCACGCTGCTGCGCATCTTCAACCGCATGTTCGAGCTCTACCCCGAGCAGCGCGCCGAGGGCCAGATCCTGCTCGACGGCGCTGACCTGCTGGACAGGCGCGTGGACGTGAGCCTGATCCGCGCCAAGGTGGGCATGGTGTTCCAGAAGCCGACGCCGTTCCCGATGTCGATCTACGACAACATCGCTTTCGGCGTGAAGCTGTTCGAGACCCTGCCCCGGGTGGAGATGGACGAGCGGGTGGAATGGGCGCTGCGCAAGGCGGCGCTGTGGGGCGAGGTCAAGGACAAGCTCAACCAGAGCGGCTCGGGCCTGTCGGGTGGCCAGCAGCAGCGGCTGTGCATCGCACGCGGCATCGCCATCAAGCCCGAGGTGCTGCTGCTCGATGAACCCTGCTCGGCACTCGACCCGAT
>JANNMP010000631.1:0-3091 GCA_031398015.1 Burkholderiaceae bacterium | reverse complement strand
TTCGGGTCGCCGACCAAGTTGTTCGAGTACATGGCCGTTGGCGAGGGTATCGTCGGCAGCGACCTCGAACAGCTAGGAGAGGTGCTGTCACCGGCATTACACTCCAAATACAGGGGCCGCCCTCGGGTCAGTACAAACCCGGGAGGGGCGGCCGAAAGGCTTGAGGGAAAAGCTTAGAAGCGGAAGTGCGAGAACGCCTTGTTGGCCTCGGCCATGCGGTGCACTTCATCGCGCTTCTTCATCGCGCCGCCGCGGCCTTCGCTGGCTTCCAGCAGCTCATTGGCCAGGCGGGCGGCCATCGACTTTTCACCGCGCTTGCGGGCCGACTCTTTCAGCCAGCGCATGGCCAGCGCCATGCGGCGCACCGGGCGCACTTCCACTGGCACCTGGTAGTTTGCGCCGCCCACACGGCGAGACTTCACTTCAACCATCGGCTTGATGTTGTTGATGGCGACCATGAAGATCTCCAGCGGGTCCTTGCCGGCTTTTTTCTCAACCTGCTCGAGCGCGCCGTAGATGATGCGCTCGGCGACGGCCTTCTTGCCCGATTCCATGATCACGTTCATGAACTTGGACAAATCGACCGAGCCGAATTTCGGGTCAGGGAGGATGTCCCGTTTGGGGACTTCGCGACGACGTGGCATGTCAATTCCTTTGTCTGCTTCAGCTGGTGACCGGGCCGCCTGTTGGCGTTGTGGCCCGCACCGGAGGCGCCGCGCAACGGCCCCTCGCTTACTCGGCTGCGCTTGAAGCGCCTGCCGCAAAAGTCACTGCACTGGCCTTGCAGCCGGTGGTGACAACCAGATTGGCTCACCCATCTTGGAGTGGGCCAGTGCCGAAGGCGTTTTAAGCCTTCTTCGGGCGCTTCGCGCCGTACTTTGACCGCGACTGCTTGCGGTCCTTGACGCCCTGCAAATCCAACGAGCCGCGCACGATGTGGTAGCGCACACCGGGCAGGTCTTTCACCCGGCCGCCACGCACCAGCACCACGCTGTGCTCTTGCAGGTTGTGGCCTTCACCGCCGATGTACGAAATGATCTCGAAGCCGTTGGTCAAGCGCACCTTGGCCACCTTGCGCAAGGCCGAGTTCGGCTTCTTGGGTGTGGTGGTGTACACGCGGGTGCACACCCCACGGCGCTGCGGGCAGTTCTGCATCGCAGGTGACTTGCTCTTGACGGCTTCGACCTCACGGCCTTGGCGCACGAGCTGGTTGATGGTTGGCATTGTTGCTGGTTCCCTGCTGGTTCCCGTTTGAAGACAGTCTCTTCGGCCTGCGCAGTTGCGAACGCGGTGAAAACACAAACGGCGCCGGGCCCCGCATTGCTGCGGGCCACGACGCCAGAAGGTGGTTCAATCAGCGGGCCACCCAACGGTGCGGGTGATGCAGTATGCCGAAAAGCCTATGATTATAGTCAATTGGCAAAGCCGCAGCAAGCGCTGCCGACCGCGTTTCAACAGCGCTGCACCAGCCAGCGGAGCAAGGGCCAGTGCGGCGCGGCAGCCTAGATGATCGACCGTCCACTGCCACCCCCGTCCCGAAACGCGGCGTTGGCCGTGCTCGACACCAATGTCATGCTCGACCTGTGGTTGTTCGATGACCCGCGTGCCCAAGCGTTGCGCAACGCGTTGCTGCAAGGGCAGTTGGTGGCCTTGGCCACGGCAGCGATGCTGGCCGAACTGATCGACGTGCTGCAGCGCCCGTTCGTGGCCAGCTGGCCGACACCGGCGGCGCAGGTGCTGGACACCGTGCACACACTGTGCCGGCAAGTGACCCCACCCAGCAGCACCATCGGCCCCGCACCACGCTGCAGCGATGGCGACGACCAGAAGTTCATCGACCTGGCCTGGGCTTGGCCAACCCAATGGCTGGTCAGCCGTGACCGCGCTGTGTTGCGACTGGCCAGGGCGGCCAGGGCCGGTGGCCTGCGCATCGTCACGCCGGAAGGCTGGGCCGCAGCCGCTGCCTGAAAGGAAAAATGGCGGCCGAGGCCGCCATTGCGCTGCATGGGCAGCCACCGCCACAGCGGTAGCGTTGCCGCGTCACGCGGGGTTGCTGTCGTGGCCCTCGGTCTGGGCGTCCACCGCTGCCATTTGCACAGCGGCCAACTCCTCGGCCTCTTGCAGCGCGATGGCGCGGCGCTCGCTCTCGTCCATCTCTTCCTTGACCTTGCGCGCCTGGTGGTAGGCCATGCCGGTGCCGGCAGGGATCAAACGGCCGACGATCACGTTCTCTTTCAAGCCACGCAGCTCGTCGCGCTTGCCCATGATGGCCGCTTCGGTCAGCACCCGGGTGGTCTCCTGGAACGAGGCCGCCGAGATGAACGAATCGGTGGACAGGCTGGCCTTGGTGATGCCCAGCAGCACGTCCACGTAGGTGGCCGGCAGCTTGCCTTCGCCGCGCAGCCGGTCGTTGGTGTCGAACAGCTCCGAACGCTCGACCTGCTCGCCCAGGATGTAGGTCGAATCGCCCGAGTTGCTGATCTGCACCCGGCGCAGCATCTGGCGCACGATCACCTCGATGTGCTTGTCGTTGATCTTCACGCCCTGCAGGCGGTAGACATCCTGCACTTCATCAACGATATAGCGCGCCAGCTCCTCCACACCCAGCAGGCGCAAGATGTCCTGCGGATCCGCTGCGCCGTCGACGATCAGTTCACCCTTGTTCACCACCTGGCCTTCGTGCACCAGGATGTTCTTCTCCTTGGGCACCAGCTCTTCATGCTTCAGGCCCTCGGGGTCGGTGATCTCCAGGCGCACTTTGCCCTTGGTCTCCTTGCCGAAGGAGATGGTGCCGGTCTTTTCGGCCAGGATGCCGACATCCTTGGGCGAGCGGGCCTCGAACAGCTCGGCCACCCGCGGCAGGCCGCCGGTGATGTCGCGCGTCTTCTGGCCTTCCACCGGGATGCGCGCCAGCACTTCGCCAGGCGCCAGATCTTGGCCGTCACGCACCTGGATCAGCGCACCCACCGGGAAGCCGATCGTCACCGAATGGTCGGTGCCGGGGATCTTGACCTCGTGGCCCAGTGCGTCCAGCAGCTTGACCTGCGGCCGGATGACCTTGGCCACACCGCGGCGCTTGCTGTCGATCACC
>JANNMP010000539.1:0-3938 GCA_031398015.1 Burkholderiaceae bacterium | reverse complement strand
TTGATCGTTTTCGTCGTGCTCTATTTGCTGGGCACCCTGGCTGTCGGCGTGTGGGCCGGCACGCGCATCAAGAACACCAGTGACTTCGCCATCGCCGGGCGCAGCCTGCCGCTGGTGATGGTGGTCACCACCACCTTTGCCACCTGGTTCGGCGCCGAGACGGTGATGGGCATCCCGGCCAAGTTTGTGCAGGGCGGGCTGAACGCGGTGGTCGAAGACCCGTTTGGCGCCGGCATGTGCCTGGTGCTGGTGGGCGTGTTCTTCGCCGCCAAGCTCTACAAGCTGAACCTGCTGACCATCGGTGACTACTACCGCCAGCGCTACGGCCGCGGCATCGAGGTGTTCTGCTCGTCGGCCATCATCCTGAGCTACCTGGGCTGGGTGGCGGCGCAGATCACCGCGCTCGGCCTGGTCTTCAGCGTGCTCACCAACGGCGCCATGGCCGAGACCACCGGCATGGTGGTGGGCACGCTGGCGGTGCTGGTCTATGTGGTGGTGGGCGGCTTCCTGGCCGTGGCCTGGACCGACTTCATCCAGATGATCGTGCTGGTGGTTGGCATGTCGGTGATCGCCGTCTTTGCCGCTGACCTGGCCGGTGGCGCCGGCCAGGTGCTGGCGGTGGTGTCGTCGCAAGACCTGTGGCGCTTCTGGCCCGAGCCCAGTTTCACCGACATCATGTTCTTCATTGCTGCGGGCATCACCATGATGTTCGGCAGCATCCCGCAACAAGACGTGTACCAGCGGGTGATGTCGGCCAAGAACGCGCCCACCGCCCGCAACGGCGCAGTGATCGGCGGCGTCAGCTACATCCTGTTTGCGTTTGTGCCGATGTTCATCGTTGCCGCTGCGGTGGTGGTGATGGGTGACCAGGCACTGACCATCGCCAAAGACGACTACCAGCGCCTCTTGCCCACCTTTGTGATGGGCAAGATGCCGCTGCTGATGCAGATCCTGTTCTTCGGCGCGCTGCTGTCGGCGATCAAGAGCACCTCATCGGCGACGCTGCTGGCGCCGTCGACCAGCTTCGTCGAAAACATCCTGAAGAACCTGCGCCCCGGCATGACCGACCGCCAGCAGCTCACCGCCATGCGCTGGAGCATCGTGGCCTTTGCCGCCATCGTGCTGGCCTACGCCATCGCGATGCACGGCACGTCGATCTACGACCTGGTGTCGTCGGCCTACCAGGTGACACTGGTCGGCGCCTTTGTGCCGCTGGTGATGGGCCTGTACTGGAAGCCGGCCACCACCCAGGGCGCCATTGCCTCGGTGACTGCGGGCATCGCCACCTGGGTGTTGTTCTTCCCGCAGATCACGCCCTGGGGCGAGGCCTTTCCGGGCCAGCTGGCCGGGCTGCTGGCAGCGATGCTGGGCATGGTGCTGGGCTCGCTGGCGCCACAGTGGCTGGTCAACCGGCATGACGCCGACCACCATGTGCGTGGCTTGAACGTTTAGCCGCCAGCGTGCTGCACGGGCGCTGGCGCCAGGCCAAGAGGGGGCCGCGCGGTATACTTTCGGGTTTTGCGCCAAGGGTTTTCCATGCCGATCTACGCCTATCGCTGCTCCGCCTGCGGCCATGCGAAGGACGTGTTGCAGAAACTGTCTGACCCGGTGCTCAGCGTCTGCCCAGCCTGTGGCGCTGCAGCATTCGCCAAGCAAGTGACTGCGGCGGGTTTCCAGCTCAAGGGCTCGGGCTGGTACGCCACTGATTTCAAGGGCGGTGGCGCCAAGCCGGCCGAGGCCGAGGCCGATGCCAAGGCCGACGGCAAGAGCGACGGCAAGGACAGCGGCAAGGACGCTGTGAAATCCGGTACCTTGGCCGATGGCAAGCCGGCGACGCCAGCCGAGTCCAAGCCCGACGCCAAGGCCGCGCCAAAAGCCGACAGCAAGCCGGCAGCCGCGCCGGCTGCACCCGCGGCGCCTGCCGCCGGCCATTGACAGCGCACCGGAGCGGCCCCGCGTGAAAAAATATCTGATCGCCGGCCTGCTGGTCTGGCTGCCACTGGCCATCACCATCTGGGTGCTGCTGTGGCTGCTGGGCATCATGGACGGTGTGTTCTCCTGGCTGCTGACGGTGTGGCAGACCGTACTGCCTGACAGCGCCGAAGCGTCGATCGAGCGCCTGCGCCGCGTGCCCGGGTTGGGCGTGCTGGTGATGTTGGTGGTGCTGGTTGGCACCGGCGTGTTCGTCACCAACATCTTCGGCCAGTGGTGGCTGCGCCAGTGGGACCGGCTGCTCGGCCGCATCCCGATCGTCAAATCGATCTACAACTCGGTCAAGCAGGTGTCGGACACGCTGTTCTCCAGCAGCGGCAATGCGTTTCGCGAAGCGGTGCTGGTGCAGTACCCACATGCCGGCTCGTGGACCATCGCGTTCGTCACCGGCCGGCCCAGCGGCGAGGTGGCGCTGCACCTGGATGTCGAGCATGTCAGCCTGTATGTGCCGACCACGCCCAACCCCACCTCGGGCTTTTTTCTGATGATGCCGCGCAGCCCGGTGCGGCCGCAGCGGATGTGCGTGGACGAGGCGCTGAAGTACATCAACTCGTTGGGCGTGGTGGCGCCGCCGCCGCCGCCGGCGCCGCCCCGGCCGCTGCCGCCGGTGGCCGCCGCGCCGCGAAATTGACCGGGTCGGGCGCGCGCGGCTTGCGCGCCCGGCCCTGAGGGCTGGCCACGCAGCCCCACCCCGGCCCCCAAGCGACCACTCAACGTCAGCCCGGCTGCGCTTGTCGCGTTTGCCGCGCAGCCCAGACGGGCACCCCTCACCGGAGCTTCTGCCATGAGAACCACTTACTGCGGCCTGGTCAGCGAATCGCTGCTCGGCCAACAGGTCACCCTGATGGGATGGGCCCACCGCCGGCGCGACCACGGCGGTGTGATCTTCATCGACCTGCGTGACCGCGAAGGCCTGGTGCAGATCGTCTGCGACCCCGACCGCGCCGCCATGTTTGCCACCGCCGAGGGCGTGCGCAGCGAGTTCTGCCTGAAAGTCACCGGCCTGGTGCGGGCCCGTCCGCCAGGCACCGAAAACGCCAACCTGGTCAGCGGCAAGATCGAGGTGCTGGCCCACACGCTGGACGTGCTGAACGCCAGCGTGCCGCCGCCGTTCCAGCTCGATGATGACAACCTGAGCGAGACGGTGCGCCTGACCCACCGCGTGCTCGATTTGCGCCGCCCGCAGATGCAGAAGAACCTGATGCTGCGCTACCGCGTGGCCATCGAGGTGCGCAAGTTCCTGGACGAGCAGGGCTTCATCGACATCGAGACACCCATGCTCACCAAGAGCACGCCCGAGGGCGCGCGTGACTACCTGGTGCCCAGCCGGGTGCATGACGGCGCGTTCTTTGCGCTGCCGCAGTCGCCGCAGCTGTTCAAGCAGTTGCTGATGGTGGCGGGCTTTGACCGCTATTACCAGATCGTCAAGTGCTTCCGCGACGAAGATCTGCGGGCCGACCGCCAGCCCGAGTTCACCCAGATCGACATCGAGACCTCGTTCCTGGACGAAGCCGAGATCCGCGCCATCACCGAGGCCATGATCCGCACCGTGTTCAGGAAGACCATGGGGCTGGAGCTGCCGGAGTATGCGTTGATGACCTATGCCGAGGCCATGCACAAATACGGCAGCGACAAGCCTGACCTGCGCGTCAAGCTGGAGTTCACCGAACTCACCGACGTGATGCGCACGGTTGATTTCAAGGTCTTCAGCGGGCCGGCCGCCAACCCTGACGGGCGGGTGGCGGCGTTGCGCATTCCGGGTGGCGCCGACATGAGCCGTGGCGAGATCGACGCCTACACCGAATTCGTCAAGATCTATGGCGCCAAGGGCCTGGCCTGGATCAAGGTCAACGACGCCGGCAAGGGCAGGGACGGCCTGCAATCACCCATTGTCAAGAACTTGCACGACACGGCGGTGGCCGAGATCATCGCCCGCACCGGCTGCC
>JANNMP010000468.1:0-1504 GCA_031398015.1 Burkholderiaceae bacterium | reverse complement strand
GCCGGCGAGCAGCAAGCTGGCCTTGACCTGGGTCTCGGCACTGCGGCCCAACGGCACGGTGAGCGCCAGCTTCAGCTCGGCCGCGCCGCTGGCGCTGGCGGCGTCCAGGCTGTGGCCGCTGGCCTCGGCCAGCGGTGTGCTGCGCACCAGGCGCAGCAAGTAGGCAACGGGCCCCCGCACCAGGCCGTCGATGGCCAGCGGCGGCGCGTCGGCCGACAGCTCGGCGATGCCGCCTTGCACACCGTCGAGCACCAGCCCCCACAGCGTGCCACGCGCCTGCTGGAAGCGCATCGCGTTGCGCTCGAACACCAGCTCACCCGAGATGCCGCTGATTTCGGGCCAGGTTGACTCCCAGGCCGGCTCGGGCCCGCCGGCTGGCACCGACGGCACGGGCCACAGCGTGGCGTTGTGCACCAGCCCGGCAATGCGGAAGTCGCCGTCGCGCTTGTTGACGAACGGGAAGTCCCACAGATCGCCCTGCACCCGGAAGCTGACGTCGCGCAGCGCACCGCCGCGCACCGCGCGCTGCGTCCACTGGCGCAGCTCGGCGCCGATGCCCAGCGGCAAGTAGCGCGCCACCTTGTTGGCGCGGCCCTCGGACAGGCTGCCTTGCAGCACCAGCACACCCGGCAGCCGCCCGCCTTTGCCAAAGCCCAGGCCAGTGCCGGTGCGCCAGGTGGCGTTGAGCATGCCGGCGGCGTCGGCATTGTCGAAGCGGGCGTTGGACACTTTCAGCTCGACC
The DNA here is from genome assembly GCA_031398015.1 of Burkholderiaceae bacterium. Taxonomy (GTDB): domain Bacteria; phylum Pseudomonadota; class Gammaproteobacteria; order Burkholderiales; family Burkholderiaceae_C; genus Pseudaquabacterium. The sequence continues at coordinate 762 of JANNMP010000468.1, read as the reverse complement.
GCTGGCGGCGCGTTGCCCACGCCCGGGCTCACCCGCCATTGCAGCTGGGCGGCAAATTTCTGCAGTGGCAGCACCGGATCGGCAAACACGCCGGGCAGAGTCAGCTGGCCGCCGGCCAGGCTCAGCATGGCCTGGCCGCCGGCCTGGTTGGCGTCGATCTGCAGGTCAGCGCCACGCCAGCCGGGGCGGCCGATGCCCTGCGGCTCAGGCGAGGCGGCAGCGCTGATCGCCAGGCCCTTGACAGCGGCGCTGGCACGCCAGGTGCGCGGCTGGTCGAGCGGGCCGTCCCACTGCGCGTCAACCGCACTGAGCGTGCCCTCGGGCTCCAGCTGGCGCAGCAGGCTGCGCAGGCCGGTGCCGATGGGCAGGCGCTCGGCCAGCGTGGCCAGCAGCGGCAAATCGAGCCGGTCGGCGCTGAGCTGGCCGCCGTCGAAGGCCGGCAGCCAATGGCCGGCGTCAGGCGCTGTTGCCGGCGTGGCCGATGCCGGCTGCGCGGCGGCATCCGCTGCCGGCCGCCTTTGCAGCGCCAGGTTGCTGGGCGCCCACACCGCGCCGTCGGGCGTGGTGAAGGCCAGGCCCTGCAGCGCCAGCCGCGCGCCCGCACCTTGGCGCTCGGCCACCAGGCGCACACCCAGCTCGGCCAGCGCCACCGGTGCCAGCGCGCGCGCCAGTTGCACTTGCACGCCGCGCAGCTCGGCGTCCAGCGTCACCGCCTGGGGCACGCCCTGGTCCCAATCAACCCAGGCCCGCAGCGCGGCGCGG
>JANNMP010000356.1:0-7369 GCA_031398015.1 Burkholderiaceae bacterium | reverse complement strand
CCGCGACCCAAGCCCACTGTCAGCGATGTGTTGAGCACGCTTCTGGCTGTGGCCGAGTTCGTCACCGGCGGCCAGCATCGGCGTGCCCTGGCTGAGCAGCAGCGTGGCCAGCAGCGCACGCTGCAGGCGGCATCGCAGGCGCAGCACCTCGGGGTCGTCGGTGTCGCCTTCGATGCCGCAGTTCCAGCTCAGGTTGTGGCCGTGGCCGTCGCGGTTGTTCTCACCATTGGCCTGGTTGTGGCGCAGGTCGAAACTGACCAGGTCGCGCAGCGTGAAGCCGTCATGCGAAATCACGTAATTGACCGATTCACCGGGGCTGCGCCGCCTGGCCTGCAGCCGCTGCGATGAGCCGGCGAGTGCCTGCGCAAACTGCCCACGGGTGACCGCGCCGCCCAGCCAGAACGCGCGCACCGTGTCGCGAAAGCTGTCGTTCCATTCCAGCCAGCCGCGCGGGAAGTTGCCCACCTGGTAGCCGTCGGGCCCCAAATCCCAGGGCTCGGCAATCAGCTTGCCGCTGTTGAGCAGAGGCGACAGCAGCGGGTCTTGGGCGATGGCCAGAAAGAACGGGCCGTCGCGCTCGAAGCCGCTGTGGCTGCGGCCCAGCGCGGTGGCCAGGTCGAAGCGGAAGCCGTCGACATGCATCTCGGCCACCCAGAAGCGCAGGCTGTCGAGCACCAGGCGCAGCACCGCCGGCTGGCGCATGTCCAGCGTGTTGCCGCAGCCGCTGTAGTTGTCATAGCCCGCGCGGTGATCTGGCGGCAGGCGGTAGCTGCCGGCGTTGTCCAGCCCGCGCCAGCTGATCGTGGGGCCGTGCTCGTCGGCCTCGGCCGTGTGGTTGAACACCACGTCCAGCAGCACCTCGATGCCGGCGGCGTGCAGCGTGCGCACCATCTGGCGGAACTCACTGCGGGCGTTGTCTGTGTCGGCCGCCAGGCGCGGCGCCGGGCTGAAGAAACCCAGCGTGTTGTAGCCCCAGTAATTGCGCAGTCCCATGGCCACCAGGCGCTGCTCGTCCAGCCAATGGTGCACCGGCAGCAGGCTCACGGCGGTGATGCCCAGGCCCAACAGGTGCTGCACCACCGCCGGCTGGGCCAGGCCGGCATAGGTGCCGCGCAAGGCCTCGGGCACGCCGGGGTGCAGCTTGGTGTAGCCCTTGACATGCAGCTCGCACAACACGCTGTGTGCCAGCGGCGTGCGGGGCGGGAGGTCGTCGCCCCAGTCAAAGCTGTCATGCACCACGCGGGCTTTCAACGCGGTGGCGGCGTTGTCACGCGGGTCGGGTTGCAGCGGGTGGTGGCCGTCATGGCCGAAATGCTCGGGGCCCCAATCGAAATCACCGACGATCTGCCGCGCATAGGGGTCAAGCAGCAGCTTGCGCGGGTTGAAACGCTGGCCGCGATCAGGCCGCCAGTGACCATGGGCGCGCAGGCCATACAGCTGGCCGGGCCGGCCCAGGTTGCTGCCGGGCTCGGCACGCAGGTAGCCATGCCAAACATCCAGCGTGTGGCAGGGCAGGCTGGCGCGGTGGGTCTCGACTGCGCCGTCGGCGCTGAACAGGCACAGCGCGATGGCATGCGCGTTGCTGCTGGCCACGGCGATGTTCAGGCCGGCGCCGTCCCACAGCACGCCCAGCGGCCAGGGCTGGCCGGGCTCCAGCACCAGCGGCAGCGGGTTCAGGCGGTCCATGCGCTGTGGCCGTGCGCTGTGCGCTCAGGCCTGCGGTTGCACGTGCCAGATCTGCGCGGCGTACTCACGGATGGTGCGGTCGGCCGAGAACGGCCCCATGCCGGCCACGTTGGCAATCGCCTTGCGGGCCCAGGCATCGGGTTGCTGGTACAGCGCGTCCACCCGGGCCTGCGCGGCCACATAGGCCTCGTAGTCGGCCAGCAGCAGGTAATGGTCACCGCCCCACAGCAGGCTGTCGATCAGCGGCCGGTAGCGTGCCGGCTCATCGGGCGAGAAGGCGCCGGCGGCAATGCTGTCGAGCACCGCCTTGAGTTGCGGCTGGCCTTCGTAGATGCGCATCGGCTGGTAACCCGCCGCGCGCATGGCTGCCACCTGATGCGCCAGCTTGCCGAAGATGAAGATGTTGTCGTCGCCCACGTTCTGGCGGATCTCGATGTTGGCGCCATCGTCGGTGCCGATGGTCAGCGCGCCGTTGAGCGCCAGCTTCATGTTGCCGGTGCCGCTGGCCTCAGTGCCGGCGGTGCTGATCTGCTCGCTCAAATCGGCGCCGGGCATGATGGTCTCGGCCACCGACACGCCGTAGTTGGGGATGAACACCAGCTTGAGCTTGTCGCCGATGCGCGGGTCATGGTTGATCACCTGGCCCACATCGTGGATCAACCGGATGATGGCCTTGGCCGTGGTGTAGCTGCTGGCCGCCTTGCCGGCAAACAGCACGGTGCGTGGCACCCAGGCGGCATGGGGCTGCGCCAGGATCGCGCGGTAGCGTGTCACCACATGCAGCAGGTTCAGCAACTGGCGCTTGTACTCGTGGATGCGCTTGACCTGCACATCGAACAGGCTGGCCGGGTTGACCGTGACGCCGGTGCTGCTGTGGATAAGTGCCGCCAGCCGCTGCTTGTTGGCCGCCTTCACGGCGCGGAATTCACTGCGGAATGCCGCGTCGCCAGCGTGTTCGACCAGGCCACGCAGCAAATCGAGGTTGCGCCGCCAGGCCGTGCCCAGGCGGCTGTCGATCAATGCCGCCAGGCCAGGGTTGGCCTGCGTCAGCCAGCGGCGCGGTGTCACGCCGTTGGTCATGTTGGTGAAGCGCTGCGGCCACAGCTTGGCAAAGTCGGAAAAGATGGTCTCGACCAGCAAATCACTGTGCAGCTTGCTGACACCGTTGACCTTGTGGCTGCCCACGATCGACAGGTTGGCCATGCGCACCCGGCGCTCACCGCCATGGCCGCCTTCATCGATCAGGCTCAGTCGGCGCTGGAATTCCATGTCGCCCGGCTTCAGCGCCTGCGCCAACACCAGAAACTCATGGTTGATGCGGAAGATGATCTCCAGGTGGCGCGGCAGCACTTGCTGCATCAGGCTGACCGGCCAGGTCTCCAGCGCCTCGGGCATCAGCGTGTGGTTGGTGTAGCTGAAGGTCTGGGTGGTGATGCCCCAAGCAGCAGCCCAGGCAAAGCCGTGTTCGTCAACCAGCAGGCGCATCAACTCGGCCACGCCGATCGCCGGGTGGGTGTCGTTCAAGTGGATGGCCACTTTGTCAGCCAGGTTGGCCAGGCTGCCGTGCTCGGCCAGGTGGCGGGCCAGGATGTCCTGGATGCTGGCGCTGGTGAAGAAGTATTCCTGGCGCAGCCGCAGCTCACGCCCGGCGGGTGTGCTGTCATTCGGATACAGCACCCACGAGATGTTCTCGAACTGGTTCTTGAACTCGGCCGCGCGCGCGTAGTCGCCCGAGTTGAACGCGGCAAGGTCGATGTGCGCCGGGGCAGCAGCCTTCCACAGCCGCAGCGTGCTCACGCGCTCGGTGCCATGGCCGGGCACCACATGGTCATAGGCCTTGGCGCTCACTTCACCGGCGTGGCGCCACACCGGCACGGCGGCGCTGTCGGCGCCGGCGGATTCAGCGCGCTCGACCCAGCCGCCGAAGCGCACCGGGTAATGCACACCGGGGCGCGGAAACTCCCAGGGCGTGCCGTCTTCCAGCCAGGGGTCAGGGTGCTCGATCTGGCGCCCGCCCGAGATCGTCTGCGCAAACATGCCGAACTCATAGCGGATGCCGTAGCCATAACTCGGCAGGCCCACGCTGGCCATGCTGTCGAGAAAACACGCCGCCAGCCGGCCCAGGCCGCCATTGCCCAGCGCTGCATCGGGCTCACAGGCTTCGATGTCTTCCAGCGTGCGGGCGTGGTGGCCCACGCTGCCGGCAGCGGCTGTGTCCAGGCCGAGTGCGGCCAGCGCATTGCCCAGGCTGCGGCCGATCAGGAACTCCATCGACAGGTAATAAACGCGGCGTGCCTTGGCAGCGCGGTCGGCGCTGTCGCCGGCCACCCAGCGGCGTGACAACTCGGCGCGCGCCACCTGGGCCACCGCGCCCATCAAGTCCACTGCGCCGGCCTCGGAGGGGGCCACGCCCACGCTGTGCAACAAGTGGCGCTCGACGCGCGACGCCAGCGAATCGACGCTGGGGTTGGGGCTTTGCAAGGAGCTCATGGCGATCCTGTGTCAGTGGCAAGGCACGGCTGCCAGCCGGGTGCATTGCCCGGCGCAGGCCGCTGCAAGCTGGCAGCATTATTCATGCCTTGCACGGGTGGAAACGCCGGTTGGCCATGGCACCATTGATCTTGTCCCCAGCTTGTTTCGGGCCTGCCCGCCGCTGTTGCAGCGCTGGTGCAAGCGCAGCGCGCCGGTGGATTCAGGAGACAAACGCATGGCCAACAGTGAACTTGCATCGAACCTCGATCTGCCCAAACGCACCGTGGCGCTGGTGCTGGCCGGTGGCCGAGGCAGCCGCCTGAAACAGCTGACCGACAGCCGCGCCAAGCCGGCGGTGTACTTTGGCGGCAAGTTCCGCATCGTTGATTTCACGCTCAGCAATTGCCTGAACTCGGGCATCCGCCGCATTGGCGTGATCACCCAGTACAAAAGCCACAGCCTGCTGCGCCACTTGCAGCGCGGCTGGGCATTCTTGAAGTCGGAGATGAACGAGTTTGTCGACCTGCTGCCCGCGCAGCAGCGGGTCGACGAAGAAAGCTGGGACCGCGGCACGGCCGATGCCGTCTACCAGAACCAGGACATCCTGGCGGCCTACGGCGCTGACTACATCGTGGTGCTGGCCGGTGACCACATCTACAAGATGAACTACGCGCTGATGCTGGCCGACCATGTGGCCCTGGGCCATGACTGCACCGTGGGCTGCATCGAGGTGCCGCGTGCCGAGGCCCATGCCTACGGCGTGATGGCCATCGATGAGCGGCGCCGCATTCTTGAATTTGTCGAAAAACCGCCCGAGCCGCCGGCCATGCCCGGCAAGCCCGAGCGCAGCCTGGCCAGCATGGGCATCTATGTCTTCAACGCCCGCTATCTGTACCGCGAGCTCGAGCGTGACCTGGCTGACCCGAACAGCACACATGACTTCGGCAAGGACATCATCCCGGCAGCAGTGCGCAATGCCAAGGCCGTGGCCCACCCGTTTGACATGAGCTGCGTCGGCACCAAGCCCGGCCTGCAGCCGTATTGGCGTGACGTGGGCACGATCGACGCCTACTGGGACGCCAACATCGATCTCACGGCCACCGACCCCGAGCTGAACCTCTACGACACCCGCTGGCCGATCTGGACCTACCAGCCCCAGCTGCCCCCGGCCAAGTTTGTGCACAACCAGGACGACCGGCGCGGCATGGCGGTGGAGTCGATGGTCTCGGGCGGCTGCATCGTCTCGGGCTCGGTGTTCCGCTCGGTGCTGTTCTCCAGCGTGCGGGTGCATTCGTTCAGCCAGGTGAACTGGAGCGTGCTGCTGCCCGAGGTGCAGGTGGGCCGCGGCGCGCGGCTGAACAAGGTGCTGGTCGACCGCGGCTGCCACATCCCTGACGGCATGGTGATCGGCGACGACGCGGCCGAGGATGCACGGCGGTTTTACCGCAGCGACAACGGTGTCTGCCTGGTCACCCGCAGCATGCTGCGCGCGCTGGAGTTGGGTGAGGTATGAAGGTGCTGCATGTGGCAGCCGAGGTCTACCCGCTGGTGAAAACCGGCGGTCTGGCCGATGTCACTCCGCGCTGCCACCGGCGCGGGCCGCGGCCGGCGCCGACGTGCGGCTGCTGTTGCCAGGCCTGCCGGCGGTGCTGGATGCGGTGCAGTCGGCGCGCCCGGTGATCGACATCGGTGCCTGTTTTGGTGCATTGCGGGTGCGCCTGCTGCTGGCGCGGATGCCGGGCAGCCACCTGCCGGTGTATGTGGTCGACGCGCCCCACCTCTACCGCCGCCCCGGCGGCCCCTACCAGGGCGCTGACGGCACCGAATGGCCCGACAACCTGCAGCGTTTTGCGCTGCTGGGCTGGGTGGCGGCCCACCTGGCCGCCGACGACGCCGACCCACAGTGGGTGCCCGACATCGTGCATGCACATGACTGGCATGCCGCCATGGCCTGTGCCTACATGGCCGACCACCCGCCCACGCAGGCGGCATCGGTGTTCACCGTGCACAACCTGGCCTTCCAAGGCCTGTTTGTCCACCATGATTGGGCGCTGCTGGGCCTCAGCTCACGCTACATGTCGCCAGCCGGGATGGAGTACCACGGCCAGCTGTCGTTCATGAAAGCCGGCCTGCAGTTTGCCGACAAGGTGACCACCGTCAGCCCGAGTTATGCACGCGAGATCGCCACGCCTGAATTCGGTTGCGGCCTGGACGGTGTGGTGCGCAGCCGCAGCGGTGACGTCAGCGGCATCCTGAACGGCATTGACGGCGCGGTGTGGAGCCCGGCGCAGGATGCCGCCATCGCCGCGCGCTATGACGCCACGCGCCCGATCGGCAAACACGCCTGCCGGGTGGCGCTGCAGGCCGCACTCGGCCTGGCGCCCGACCCGGATGCGCTGCTGCTCGCTGTCGTCAGCCGCCTCACATCGCAGAAGGGGCTTGATCTGGTGCTGGCCGCGCTGCCGGCGCTGGTGGCCCAGGGCGTGCAGTTTGCGGTGCAGGGCACCGGTGAAGCGGCGCTGGAAGTGGCCTTCCGCATGGCCGAGCAGGCCCACCCCGGCCGGGTGGCGGTGCGCATCGGCTACGACGAAAACCGCGCCCACCAGCTGGTGGCCGGGGCCGACGTGATCGCCGTGCCGTCGCGCTTCGAGCCCTGCGGCCTGACGCAGATGTATGGCCTGCAATACGGCACGCCGCCGGTGGTGCGCCGGGTGGGCGGCCTGGCCGACACGGTCAGCGACGGCAACCCCGCCACGCAGACCGGCTTTGTGTTCGACGCCGCCACGGCGGGCGCTTTCGAAACCGCCGTGCGCCGTGCCAGCCTGCTCAAGCGCGACACTGGCAGCTGGCAAGCGGTGGTGCAGCGCGGCATGGCCTTGGACCTGTCCTGGGCAGGGCCAGCCCAGGCTTACTTGGCGCTGTATGCGCAGGCCCGCCAGGCGCGTGCGGCGGCGCCGCGTGCACTGGCCGGTTGATTCGGCCCCCCGTCAAACCAGCGCGATGCCTCTGCATCAGCATTTCAAAGTCAACTGTCAACCGCTGTGATGCTGTTGATTCATCCCAAGGTGGCGCAGTGATCGAAACAAAGAGCCGGATATTCTGCAAACTCACCGCCGTCAGCCTGTTGATGGTTTGGCCCGCCATCTCGGCGGCGGCCGAGTTCGATTGTGTGATCGAGCCGCGCCAGGTCATTGAATTGCGCAGCCCGATG
>JANNMP010000326.1:0-17069 GCA_031398015.1 Burkholderiaceae bacterium | reverse complement strand
GGCAACGGCAGCGTGCAGGGTGTCTTGCGGGGCGGCGGGGGGCATGGTGGTCAGCGGAATCGGCAAAAGATGCAGGCATGGTCGCAGATTCAGGCCGTGGCGGTGGCCTGCAGCCAGCCCTCAACCACCGAGATGCGCGGGCCCGAAGCTGGCGGGCAGCAACTGGCCCAGCGTGAACTGGGCACGCACGCTGTGCAGGTCAGCCACCCACAGCGGCATGTCGTCGGCAGCAAATTCACGCAGGCGCTGGCGGCAGCCGCCGCAGGGGGTGACGGGCGGGCTGTCCGCACCACCGGCCACGCCCACCACCACCGCCGCCAGGATGCGCGTGCCACCGGCCATCACCAGAGGGCCGATGGCCGTGGCCTCGGCGCACTGGCCCTGCGGGTAGGCGGCGTTCTCGATGTTGCAGCCGGCGTGGATGCGGCCGTGTTCGTCGAGCAGCGCCGCGCCGACGGCAAAACGCGAGTAGGGCGCGTAGGCATGCGCGCGGGCAGCGCGGGCGGCGGCCAGCAGCTGGGCCAGTTGATCGTCGGACACAGGCATGGGGGCCATGGTTGATTCACCGCGTCTTGACATACGGCACCCCCAGCGCTGCCGGCGCGCGCGAGCGGCCGATGAAGCCAGCCAGCAGCACCACCGTCATCACATACGGCAGCGCCTGGATGGCTTGCACCGGCACCGCGCCGCCGCCCAGCGCCGCCGGCAGCGCCACGCCTTGCAGGCGGATGGCCACCGCGTCGAGAAACCCGAACAGCAGGCAGGCCCACAGCGCCAGCACCGGGTGCCATTTGCCGAAGATCATCGCCGCCAGCGCCATGTAGCCGCGGCCAGCCGTCATGTGCGGCACAAAGTTGGCGTTCTGCGCCAGCACCAGGTAGCTGCCGGCCAGCGCGCACAACACGCCGTTGGCGGCCAGGGCACCGTAGCGCAGGCCTTTGACCGACATGCCGGCCGCGTCGACCATGGCCGGGTTGTCGCCGGTGGCGCGCAGGCGCAGGCCGGTGCGCGTGCGGTAGAGCAGCCACCACACCGCCGGCACCAGCGCCAGCGCCAGGTAGACCATGGCGTTGTGGCCGAGCAGGCCGCCGCCGATGATGTTGCCAAGCACCGCGCCGAGCACCGGCAGCGCCTTCAGGCTGTCAGCCGCGCCGCTGAACCAGGGCGTGAGCCGCACCGCATCGGGCAGCGGCGGCGTCTGCCCACCTTGCTTGAACCAGGCGATGCCCAGCACCACCGTCAGCCCGGCGGCGATCATCGACAGCGCCATGCCCATCACCACCTGGTCACCGCTGTGGCTGACGCAGGCATAACCGTGCAGCATCGACAAGGCCAGGCCCACCAGCAGCGCGGCCAGCAGGGCCAGGCCCAGGCTGCCGGTGGCGGCCCCGGCGGCACCGGCGGCAAACGCCGACAGCAGCATCTTGCCTTCGAGCCCCAGGTCGATGACGCCCGAGCGCTCGCTGAACACCGCCGCCAGCGCGCACAGGATCAGCGGCGTGCTCACCCGCAGCGTGCTGGCCAGCAGGCCGCCGATCAGGGCCTCATCCATGGGCGGCCCCAGCGGCGGCAGGCCGCGGTTGCAACCAGCCAACCACCCGCGCCAGGCCCGGCGCGGCCACTTGCGCCATGGCGCCGGAGAACAGCACGATCAAGCCCTGCAGCGTGGTGACCATGTCGCGGCTGAAGCCGGGGATCTCGAAGGCCAGCTCGGCCCCGCCCTGGAACAGCGCGCCAAACAGCAGCGCTGCCAGCACGATGCCCACCGGGTGGTTGCGGCCGATCAGGCTGACGGCGATGCCGGTGAAGCCCGCGCCGACCACAAAGTCCAGCAGCAGGCGGTGCTGCACACCGGCCAGCTCATTGATGCCCAACAGCCCCGCCAGTGCGCCCGAAATCGCCATCGCCAGCACCACCTGGCCCTTGGGCCGGATGCCGCCGTAATGCGCGGCATCGGGTGAAAAGCCCACCGCGCGCAGCTCATAGCCCAAACGCGAGCGCCACAGCAGCAAATACACCGCCACCGCCGCCAGCACCGCCAGCAGCACGCTGAGGTTCAGCGGCGTGCGTGGCCAGGCGATGCCGAGCGCGGCCAGCAACTGGTGCATGCCGGGCATTTGCGCGGCCTCGGCAAACGCGGCGGTCTCCACCGTCATGCTGCCCGGCGCCTTCAATACATTGACCAGCAAATACGCCAGCAAGGCCGAGGCGATGAAATTGAACATGATGGTGGTGATGACGATGTGGCTGCCGCGCCAAGCCTGCAGCGCACCGGGCACCGCCGCCCACAGCGCACCGCCAGCCATGGCGGCGGCCACCATCAGCGGCAGCAGCAGCGCGGCAGCCCATGGCCCACCAAGATGGGGCCCCAGCCACAGCGCCACCAGCGCACAGCCCAGGCCGCCCAGCATGGCCTGGCCTTCACCACCGATGTTGAACAGCCCGCCATGGAAGGCCACCGCCACCGCCAGGCCGGTGAAGACAAAGGTGGTGGCGTAGTACAGGGTGTAGCTCAGGCCCGCCTTGCTGCCGAACGCGCCCTTGATGAGCAGGCTGATCACCTGCAACGGGTCGAGCCCCACCACCGCCACCACCACGGCGCAGACCACCAGGGCCAGCGCCAGGTTGACCAGCGGCAGCACCGCCACATCCAGCCAGCGCGGCAGCTCGGCCGGAGCGCTCACCGGCAGCCCTCCGATTGCCCCGGCGCGTGCTGGCCCACCTCAGCCACCATGAAGCCGGCGGGCAGCACCTCGGGCGACTCCTCGTCGAGCTGGCGCAGCACCTCGGCAAAGCCGTGGCGCGGTTGCCAGCCCAGCGCCTGGATCGCACGCGCGGGGCTGTAGACGCGGTCGATGCTGGCCGGCAAGGCCCAGCCACGCTGGGCGAATGCCGCCGCCAGCGCCGGCGCACGCTGGCGCAGCACGGCCGGGGCGTCGGCCTTGAGCCGCGTGGCATCGGCCGGGTGGAACGGGGTGGCGCCGCTGAGCACGTACAGCCGCGTGCCGGGCCTGGCGGTGGCCAGCGCGCGCGCATGGGCCTCGGCCACATCGCGCCCGTCCACGCCCCGGTGCAGGCGCGCTGCGCACATCACCGGCGCGGTCTCGGGGAAGCAGCGCGACATGCGCAGCACGGTCAGGCCGAAAACGCCGGCATCGGCAAAGCCAGCCAGCAAGCGCTCGGCCGCCAGCTTGCTGCGGTGGTACACGCTGCGCGGCTGCGGCACGGTGGCCTCGTCCACCCAGCCAGCGGCCTGCGCAGGTGTGGCCGCCGCGCCGTACAGCGCCGTGGTGCTGGTGTAGATGAACTGGCGCACACCAGCCTCACAAGCCAGCTCGGCCAGGCAGCGGGTGGCCTGCACGTTGATGCGCTGGAACTCGGCGTCGGCCAGGTGCCCCACTTGCGGCGCATGCAAGGCGGCGCTGTGCACCACCGCATCGGTGCCCTGCAGCGCGCGCCGCAGCAGCGCTGCGTCAGCCAGATCACCCACCCAGTGCGCGGTGGACGACGGCACCCGGTCCATGCCCAGCACCTGGTGGTCGCGCGCCAGGCGCACCACCAGCGCGCGGCCGATGCGGCCGCTGGCGCCGGTGACCAGCAGTTTCACGCCGCCTCCCGGGCGTTGACAGGGGCGCCATGATCGGTGTCGCCACGGGTGTCGCCATGACCACCGGCGCCGGCCATCAAGCGGCCCAGCGCGGCCTCGGTGCAATCGGCAATCGCCAGTTCACCGGCAATGCGGCCGCGGTCCATCACCAGCACGCGGTCGGCCAGCGCCAGGATTTCATCCAGCTCACTGGACACCACCAGCACCGCGCCACCGCCGTCGCGCATGGCGCGCAGGCGGCCGTGGATGAACTCGATGGCGCCGATGTCCACCCCCCGGGTGGGCTGGCCCACCAGCAGCACGCTGGGCGGCCGCTCGGGCGCCAGCGCTTCACGCGCCAGCACCAGCTTCTGCTGGTTGCCACCGCTGAACTTGCTGGCGCGCAGATCGGCATTGCGTGGCCGCACGTCGTAGGCGTCCATCATCGCTGCGGTGCTGCTGCGCATCACCTGGCGCCGCAGCCAGCCCCAGGCGCTGGTCAACCGCGGGTTGCGCTGGTAGCCGAGTTCGGCGGTCTCCCAGGCCGCAAACGGCAGCACCATGCCGCAGCGGTGGCGGTCTTCGGGCACATGGGCCAGGCCCAGCGCGCGGGCGGTGGCCGGGTCAAGCCAGCGCTGCGCATCAAAGTGCCTGCCGGCCAGCGCCAGCGTGCCGGCCTGCGGCGCGGCCATGCCGGAGAGCACCGCCAGCAACTCACTCTGGCCATTGCCCGACACACCGGCGATGCCGACGATCTCCCCAGCGCGCAATGTGAGCGACACATCGACCAGCCGCTGCACGCCCATGGCGTCACGCCATTGCAGGCCCTGGGCGGCCAGCAGCGTGGCGCCTGGCTGGGCGGTGCGTTGGCCATCAGTGCGCACGGTCACGCGGCCGATGTTGACCCGCCGGCCCACCATGGCCTCGGCCAGCTGGTCGAGGCTGCAATCGGCGATCGGCCCGTCGAACACCACCGCACCCTGGCGCATCACCGTCACCGCGTCGCACAAGGCCATGATCTCCTTGAGCTTGTGGGTGATCAGCAGCAGCGTGGTGCCGCCATCGCGCAGCCGGCGCAGGGTGACAAACAGCGCCTCGGTCTCCTGCGGCGTCAGCACGGCCGTGGGTTCGTCGAGGATCAGGATGCGGGGCGCCGCGGTACAGCGCCTTCAGGATTTCCAGCCGCTGGCGTTCACCCACCGGCAGGTCTTCCACCGCCAGGTCCAGCCGCACCTGCAGGCCGGTGTCGGCCATCAGCGCTTGCAGCTTGCCGCGCACCGCATCGCGGGCCGGCCCCAGGCGCCAGTGCGGCTCGGCGCCGAGCATGATGTTGTCCAGCGCCGTCAGCGGCTCGACCAGCATGAAGTGCTGGTGCACCATGCCGATGCCCAGGGCGATGGCCTGGGCCGAGCCGGTGATCGACACCGTCTGGCCGTGGATGCTGATCTGCCCGCTGTCGGCCTGGTAGAAGCCGTAGAGGATCGACATCAGCGTGCTTTTGCCGGCGCCGTTTTCGCCGACGATGCCATGCGCCGTGCCAGCGGCCACATGCAGGTTGACAGCGCGGTTGGCCACCACCGCGCCAAAGCGCTTGTTGATGCCGTCCATGCGGACGGCGGGGGCAACCATCAGTAGGTGCAGCTGTTCGTTGCCATGTAGTCGGCCACTTTGATCTTGCCGGCAATGATGTCGGCCTTGGCAGCATCGACCTTTTTCTTCATGTCGTCGCTCACCAGCTTGGCGTTGTGCTGGTCCAGCGCGTAATCGACGCCACCTTCCTTCAGGCCCAGATTGCTGACGCCGGGCGTGATCTTCTTGGCCAGGTTGTACACCGCCACATCGACCCGCTTGACCATGCTGGTCAGCATCACGCCGGGGTGCAGGTGGTTCTGGTTGCTGTCCACGCCGATGGCCAGTTTGCCGCCGTCCTTGGCCGCCTGGTACACGCCCACGCCGGTGCCACCGGCCGCAGCAAACACCACGTCCACGCCCTTGGCAAACTGGGCCTTGGCCAGCTCACCACCGCGGGTGGGGTCGTTCCAGGCCGACGGCGTGGTGCCGGTCATGTTGCTGGTGACCTCGACCTTGGCATTGGCATGTTTGGCGCCCTGCTCGTAGCCGCACTGGAACTTGCGGATCAGCGGGATGTCCATGCCGCCGATGAAGCCCACCTTGCCGCTCTTGCTGGCCAGCGCGGCCATCATGCCCACCAGGAAGCTGCCCTCCTGCTCCTTGAAGACCACCGATTCCACGTTCGGCAGCTTCACCACCGAGTCGATGATCGCGAACTGCAGCTTCGGAAAGTCCTTGGCCACTTTCTCGATCGTGCTGCCCTGCGCAAAGCCCACGCCGATGATCGGCGTGGCGCCCTTGTCGGCCATGCGGCGCATCGCCTGCTCGCGCTGCGATTCATTGCTGATCTCGAAGTCCAGATAGGGCTTGCCGGTTTCCTTCTTCCAGCGCTCGGCGCCGTTGTAAGCGGCCTCGTTGAAGCTCTTGTCGAACTTGCCGCCCATGTCGTAGATCACTGCCGGCTGGGCCAGGGCCAGCGTGCTGACCAGACTGAAGGCCAGCGCGGCCGTCACAGCGTGTTTCATGGTCTCGGTGCCTTGCAGGTGGATGGGTGAGCGGCAGGATAGCAAGACTCACGCCGCCGCTGGCCCAGGGCTTGCCTGCCCCCGCACCGCAGGTGCGCATCTGGGCCACACCGCCACTGCACACCCGGCGCTAGCATCGGCCGATGCCCGACCACCCTGCGCTGAGCCCCAACGCTGCACTGCTGCAACAAGCCCGCCAATTGCCCAAGGTGCTGCTGCATGAACACCTGGACGGCGGCCTGCGCGTGGCCACGCTGCTGGATTTGCTGCGCCAGCGTGGCCTGGCCAGCCCGGCCCCCGATGAAGACAGCCTGGCGGCCTGGTTCGACGCCCGCGCCCATGCCGGGTCGCTGCTGGAGTACCTGCGCGGTTTTGACCTGACCGTGGCCGCCATGGCCACGCCCGAGGCCTTGGCCCGGGTGGCGTTTGAAGCCGCCGAAGACGCACGCGCCGACGGCTGCGTGCTGGCTGAGTTCCGCATCGCGCCGCTGTTGTTCGAGCCCCATGGCGTGCGCGCCGAAACCGCCGTGGCGGCGCTGCTGCAAGGCCTGTCGTTGAGCCCGTTGCCCAGCGGCCTGATCGTCTGCGCCATGCGCCACGAGAGCGATGCCCACATCCAGCGCGCTGCTGACTTGGCCATGGCCTGCCATGCCTGGCCCGACACGCCCGGCGCACGCGTGGTGGGCTTTGACCTGGCCGGGCCCGAGGCCGGCTGGCCCGCCACCCGCCATGCCGCGCTGCTGGCGCGGGTGCAACAGGCCGGCTTGGGCCTGACCCTGCATGCCGGCGAGGCCGACGCCGGCCAGCGTGTGCTCGAAGCCGTGCGCCTGGGCGCCAGCCGCATCGGCCACGGTGTGCGCCTGGCCGACCTGATCGACGGCGCCGGCGCCGCTGCGGTGCTGGCTGAACTGCGCTCGCACGGCACGCACCTGGAGGTCTGCCCCACCAGCAACCTGCACACAGGCGCGGCGGCGTCGCTGGCGCTGCACCCGATCCATGCACTGTGGCGCGCCGGTGTCAGCCTGTCGTTCCACACCGACAACCGGCTGATGTCACGCATCGACCACAGCAGCGAGGCGGCGCGCCTGGTGCAGGCCGGTTTCAGCTGGGCCGACCTGCTGCAGATGGGCCTGGACGCGGCGGCGGCATCGTTCCTGGGTGCGGCGCAGCGCGCTGCGGCCAACCACCGGCTGCAGGCCTGGGCTGCCTCCCAGGGCCTGGCCGCGCAGCGGCAACGCTGACGCCCGCGCCCAGGCCGTTGCCGTTGCCGTGGGCGGCGTTTCAGGCCTCGCGGTCGATGCGCACCGCCAGCACCACCGAGGTGGTGGTCTTGATGACACCGTCAACCTGGCCGATGGCGTCGAGCAGCGCATCCAGCCGCTGGGTGCTGGGCGCCTGCAGCACGGCGATGTAGTCGAACTCACCACTGACGCTGCTCAGCTGCACCAGCTCGGCCAGCTTCTGCAGCGCCGCCACCACCGCCGGCCCGCTGCGCGGCAACACGGTGATGCCGACATGGGCGCGCAGCGGCGGGCGCGCCGCGTCTTGCCCCAGGCGCACGGTGTAGCCGATCACCACCCGCTCACGCTCCAGCCGCGCCAGGCGCGCCACCACGGTGGTGCGGGCCACGCCCAGTTGGCGCGCCAGGTTGGCGGTGCTCTCGCGTGCATTGGCTTGCAGCAGGCTGATCAATTGCTGGTCGAGCGCATCGGTGGCCATGCCGCATTTTGCTGCCGATGTGGCGAGAACTGCTGACGATCCGGCGAAACCGGCGTTGGCTTCGTCGATCTCGCGCTTTTGATCGTCAGCCGCCTGGCCCAGACTCAATGCCATCGCCACATGTTTGAAAGCCCTGCCATGAACATCGCCCTGCTCGGCGCCGGCCACATCGGCCAGACCATTGCCCGCCTGCTGGCCGCCAGCGGCGACTACCAGGTGACGCTGATCGACAAGAACGCCCAGGCGCTGGCACGGGTGTGTGGCGGTGTGTCGGGCGCCGGCATCGCCGCCCGGCTGGTGGACACCGAGGATTCGCCGGCTCTGCTGGCCGAGCTGCGGCGCGGCCACGACACCGTTGTCAATGCCCTGCCCTACCACCTGGCGGTGGCCACCGCCACACTGGCCCGCGAGGCCGGCTGCCACTACTTTGACTTGACCGAAGACGTGGCCGCCACGCGCGAGATCAAACGCCTGGCCGACGGCGCGCGCACCGCCTTCATGCCGCAGTGCGGCCTGGCGCCGGGCTTCATCGGCATCGTGGCGCACCACCTGGCGCAGGGCTTCGACAGCCTGCATGACGTGAAGATGCGGGTGGGCGCGCTGCCGGCCTTCCCCACCAACGCGCTGAAATACAACCTGACCTGGAGCGTGGACGGGCTGATCAACGAGTACTGCCACCCCTGCGAGGCGATCCGTGACGGCCAGACGCTGGAGGTGCTGCCACTCGAAGGCCTGGAGCATTTCAGCCTCGACGGCACCGAGTACGAAGCCTTCAACACCAGCGGCGGCCTGGGCACGCTGTGCGAAACCCTGGCCGGCCGGGTGCGCACGCTGGACTACAAGAGCGTGCGCTACCCCGGCCACCAGGCGCTGATGAAGCTGCTGCTCGAAGACCTGCAGTTGAAGGACGACCAGCAGACGCTGAAAGACATCTTGCGCAAGAGCGTGCCCGGTACCATGCAGGACGTGGTGCTGGTGTTCGTCACTGTCAGCGGCATGCGCGGCGGCCAGCTGCTGCAGGAGGTGTTCGCACGCAAGATTTTTGCTGATCGAACCGAGGGCGCGCCGCTGTCGGCGATCCAGATCACCACTGCGGCCGGCATCTGCGCGGCGGTGGATTTGTTCCGCGAGTGCAAGCTGCCGGCCAGCGGCTTCATCCGCCAGGAGCAAGTGGCGCTGCCGGCGTTTCTGGCCAACCGCTTCGGCATGGCTTACCAACAATCACGCCAGGTCGAGAGCATCGGCTGATGGATGATCCAACCATGACCACACACCATTTGCTTCTGGCGCTGGGCGTTGCCCCGGCGCAGTTCACCGGCGGCAGCTTGCACGCCCGCTCACCGATCGACGGCGCTGCCACCGGCCAAGTGCATGCCGCCACGCCGGCCGATGTGCAGGCCAGCGTAGGCCGCGCGCACACCGCCCACCTGGTCTGGCGCAACACCCCTGCGCCACGCCGTGGCGAGCTGGTGCGCCTGCTCGGCGCGCAGTTGCGCACGCACAAGGCCACGCTGGCCGCACTGGTCACGCTGGAAGCCGGCAAGGTGAGCAGCGAAGGCGAGGGCGAAGTGCAGGAAATGATCGACATCTGCGACTTCGCCGTCGGCTTGAGCCGCCAACTGCACGGCCTGACCATCGCCAGTGAGCGCCCCGGCCACCGCATGATGGAGCAGTGGCACCCGCTGGGCGTGGTGGGCGTGATCAGCGCCTTCAATTTCCCGGTGGCGGTGTGGGCCTGGAACGCCGCGCTGGCCCTGGTCTGCGGCAACAGCGTGGTCTGGAAGCCGAGTGAAAAAACGCCGCTGACGGCGCTGGCCACGCAGGCCCTGTTCAACGCCGCGCTGGCCGAGTTCCGCGCGCAGTCGGGCAACAACGGCAATGCGGCGCCTGATCACCTGAGCCAGGTGGTCAACGGCCTGGCGGCTGTGGGTGAAGCGCTGGTCGATGACCCTCGTGTGGCGCTGGTCTCGGCCACCGGCTCCACCCGCATGGGCCGCGCGGTGGGCCCGCGTGTGGCGGCGCGCTTCGGCCGCTGCCTGCTGGAGCTGGGTGGCAACAACGCCATCATCGTCGCGCCGTCGGCTGATCTGGACCTGGCCGTGCGCGCCATCCTGTTTGGCGCCTACGGCACCGCCGGCCAGCGCTGCACCAGCACGCGGCGGTTGATCGCGCACAGCAGCATCCACGACGACCTGGCCGCCAGGCTCGAGCGCGCCCGCGCCAGCCTGCGCGTCGGTGACCCGCGTGAGGCCGGCGTGCTGGTCGGCCCCTTGGTCGATGAAGCCGCATTCGGCGCCATGCAGCAGGCCCTGGCCTTGGCAAGAGATCAGGGCGGCACGGTGGCCGGCGGCGAGCGGGTTCAAGTTGGTGGCCACGCCCGGGCCTTCTACGCCGCACCGGCCCTGGTGCGCATGCCGGCGCAGACGGCGGTGGTGCAGCACGAAACCTTCGCGCCGATCCTCTACTTGCTGCGCTATGACAGCTTCGAGCAAGCCATCGCGCTGCACAACGGCGTGCCGCAAGGCCTGTCGTCGGCGATCTTCAGCAACGATGTGCGCGAGGCCGAGGCCTTCATGGCCGCTGCCGGCAGTGACTGCGGCATCGCCAACGTCAACATCGGCACCTCGGGCGCCGAGATTGGCGGCGCCTTCGGCGGCGAGAAGGAAACCGGCGGAGGCCGTGAATCGGGCAGCGACGCCTGGAAGAACTACATGCGCCGCGCCACCAACACGGTGAACTACTCGCGCGCGCTGCCGCTGGCGCAAGGGGTGCGGTTCGAGGTGTGAATGTTCGGCGTGTGAACTCCAGCCGGGCAACGCGTCAGCGACACTGCGCGCCGCCGTGAGCGTCTTCCTCGTCAAACGCCTGTTCACTTTCCTGGCCACGCTGGTGGTGGCGTCGGTGCTGGTGTTTGCGGTGCTCGAGCTGCTGCCCGGCAACGTGGCCCAGGTGATGCTGGGCGAGACCGCCACTCCCGAGTCGTTGGCGGCGCTGGAAAAGAAGCTGGGCCTGGACCGGCCGCCGCTGCAGCGCTACGGCCACTGGATCGGCGGCCTGCTGCAAGGCCGCACCGCCAACAGCCTGTCGTACGACACACCCACCGCCGCACTGATCGCCGAGCGGCTGCAGGTCACCGTGCCGCTGGCGCTGCTGGCGATGGTGCTGACCACCGTGCTGGCGCTGAGCCTGGGGCTGTATGCCGCCGCGCGCCACAACAGGCTGGGCGATGTGGGCGTGATGGCGGCCAGCCAGCTCGGCATCGCCATCCCCAGCTTCTGGTTTGCGATCCTGCTGATCCTGCTGTTTGCGGTGAAGCTGCAATGGGTCAGCGCGGGTGGCTTTCCGGGCTGGTCGGCAGACGACGGCGGTGGGCTGCTGGCGGGCCTGTCATCGCTTCTGTTGCCGGCCATCGCGCTGGCGCTGGTGCAGGCGGCGATCCTGGCGCGGGTCACCCGCTCGGCGGTGCTGGAAGTGCTGCGTGAAGACTATGTGCGCACGGCCCGCGCCAAGGGCCTCACCCGCCGCCAGACGCTGTGGCGCCATGTGCTGCGCAACGCCATGATCCCGGTGCTCACCATCATGGGCCTGCAGTTCGCCAACCTGATCACCGGCACCATCGTGGTCGAGAACGTGTTCGTGCTGCCCGGCATCGGCCGCCTGGTGTTCCAGGCCATCGCCAACCGTGACCTGGTGGTGGTGCGTGATGTGGTGATGGGCCTGGTGGCGGTGGTGGTGGTGGTGAACTTCGCCGTCGATGTGCTGTATGCGCTGGTTGACCCTCGGCTGAAGGCGAGCGACGCCTGATGCGCGCCGCGCTGCGCCACCCCAGCTTCGCCGTTGGCGCCACGCTGTCGGCGCTGTTGCTGCTGGCCGCACTGCTCAGCCTGGTGTGGGCGCCGTATCCGCCGGCCGAGATCAACATCCCCAACAAGCTGCAGGCCCCCAGCGCCGCGCACTGGTTGGGCACCGACAGCTTGGGCCGCGACATCGCCAGCCAGCTGCTGGTGGGCTCTCAGAACGCCATCGTGGTGGGCTTGGTGGCGGTGGGCATCGGGCTGGTAATCGGCGTGGCCCTGGGCTGCCTGGCGGCGGCGCGGCGCGGCTGGGTGGACGAGTTGGTGATGCGCGCCGCCGATTTCACCTTTGCCTTCCCGGCGCTGCTGTCGGCCATCATGCTGGGCGCGATCTACGGGCCCGGGCTGGCCACCGGCATCGTCGCCATCGGCATCTTCAACATCCCCGTGTTCGCCCGCATCAGCCGTGGCGCGGCGTTGGCGGTGTGGGCGCGTGAGTATGTGCTCGCATCGCGGGCAGCCGGCTTCGGGCCGTGGCGCATCACGCTGGGGCATGTGCTGCCCAACATCGCCAGCGTGTTGATCGTGCAAGCCAGCATCTCGTTTGCCACCGCCATCCTGGCCGAGGCGGCGTTGAGCTACCTGGGCCTGGGCACGCAGCCGCCGCAGCCCAGCTGGGGCCGCATGCTCAATGAGGCGCAGGGCCTGCTGTTCCAGGCGCCGATGCTGGCGGTGTACCCCGGCGTGGCGATCGCGCTCAGCGTGCTGGGCCTGAACCTGATGGGCGACGGCCTGCGCGATCTGCTTGACCCCAAGCTGGTGCGCCAGCGCTGAGCCGCGCGCTGGCGTTACTGAAGGCGCAAAAACAGCGCGCTGGCGTACACTCTCGGGTTTGGTGCGTGGTGGGGATTGAAAGCCAACCGGCTGCATCCACACCACCGACCAGCCGCTGCGCCACCCGCGTTGCGGCCGGCCCGCCCCCCTGTCTTGCAGCCTTGCCCGTGCCCCTGGTGGCCAGGCCCCGTCTGCGACAGGCCTGCCGCCCCCGATGCCAGGGGCCCCAGGCAGCCCGCCCCCGCCATGGGGCAGGCCCGCGAGGGCAACCAGTGTTGTGCAGGTGCCTTTTTGGGCGGCGGGTTGTCGTTTTTCCGCCGCCGCAGGCGCCAGCGTCCATGTTCCCAAGGGTGTCCAGGCGCCACCGCGCCGGCCCCGGTTTGAATTGCTGCTGGAGACCCGAGCCCCATGGCCAAGGAAGAACTGATCGAGATGCAGGGCAAGGTGACCGAGGTCCTGCCCGACTCGCGTTACCGCGTCACGCTGGACAACGGCCACGAGTTGATCGCCTACACCTCGGGCAAGATGCGCAAGCACCACATCCGCATCCTGGCGGGTGACGCGGTGTCGCTGGAGCTGTCGGCCTATGACCTGAGCAAGGGCCGCATCACCTTCCGCCACATCGAGCGCCGCGGCCCCGGGCCCGACCAGCAGCGCAGCGCGCGCTAGGACGCGCTAGGACGCGCTCAAACGCGCAATCGCGCTGGATCGCGCTGGATCGCGAAAAAGCGCGCAGGCCCGGCAGCGCGCGGTTCAACGCGAGCGCCAGGCCAATGACAGCAACGCGGTGGCCGCCGTGGCCTGCCGCGCCAACGGGCTGGCTGCCGCGCCGCCTTGCAACTGCGTCAACGCCAGGCTGGCGTTCAGTGTCCAGCGGCCACGCAGCGGCACTTCCAGGCGCAGCCCGGCATTCATATCCAGCAGCCCTGCGCCGGGCCGGTAGGGCGCCCGCCCGCTGCGCAGCGCCACATCGGGCGTGATGCCAAAGTAGGTTTGCAGATGCCGGCCATCGGCCCAGGTGGCGCCCACACTCGCCGTGGCCCGCGCGCCCGGCCAGGGCGCCCAACCGTAGCCCAGCCCCAGCCCCAGCAAACGGCCGCCGCCGCGCCCCATCACATCGCTGGACACGGCCAGGCTGGTGCTGAAACCGGCGCCCAGTTGGTGGCTGGCGCCCAGGCGCAGGCGCAGCGTGCGCTGGATGTCGGGCAGCCCGGCCAGCGCCGGGTCATCGCCTGCCGCGCGGCCGTTGTCAAAGCGCAGGCCCAGGCCCAGCGCCCAATCCGGGCTGTCGAGCAAGTCGAGGCTGGCCCCCGCACGGCGCTCACCAGGCGCGCCCAGCAAGCCCGAGGCGCGCGCGCCGCTGAGCCGAAAGCGGCCGTAGCGCACCGACCACAGCGGGCGCAGCTTCTGCGCACGCGCAGACCCGCCGCTGTAGGTGGGCGTGTCGATCAGCGCCAGGCCCAGCGCATAGCTGAAGCCGGGGCCGGCCACTGGCTCGGGCGCCACATCGGCTGTGGCCTGGGCCCATGCGGCCAACGCCGGCAGCAGCAGCAGGCAACCGGTAACAGGGATCAAGGCAAGTTGCATCGGGTTTGTCGGCCAGGCGGCTGCGAGCGGCAGCCATGTCAACCGCAGTGTGCGCGCACAGTCTGAAGGCCGCCTGAAGGCGGCCGCCGCCGGCCACGCGCGCAAGGGGCGCGGCCATGGCCATGCTCCACAATCCGGCCATGCCTGCCAACGTCGAGATCAAGGCCCGCATCACCAGCGTGGAGGCATTGCTGCCGCTGGCCCAAGCGCTGGCCGACGACAAGCACTTGCAGCGCATCCACCAGGACGACACCTTCTTTGCCGTGCCGCACGGCAGGCTGAAGCTGCGGGTATTCTGCGACGGCTCGGGTGAGCTGATCCACTACCACCGCAGTGATGCCAGCGGCCCCAAGCTGTCGGACTATGTGCTGGTGCCGGTGGCCGACCCCGACAGCCTGCGTGACGCCCTGGCACGCGCCTGCGGCCTGGTGGGCCGGGTGCGCAAGCAGCGCATCCTGGCGCTGGTGGGCCCCACCCGCATCCACCTCGACCGGGTCGACGGCCTGGGTGATTTTCTGGAGCTGGAGGTGACACTGGGCGGCGGCCAGACCGAGGCCGAAGGCACGGCCATCGCCCATGGCTTGATGGCCAGCCTGGGCATCGAGCCCGGCCAGTTGCTGCAGGGCGCCTACATCGACCTGCTGCGTGCGCAAGGCACAGCAGGCGCATGACGGCGCCGCTGCTGGAGGCGCAAGACCTGCGCGTCACCCTGGCCACACCGCGCGGCCCGGCCGATGCGCTGCGCGGCATCAGCTTTTGCCTGCAGCGTGGGCAGACGCTGGGCCTGATCGGCGAATCGGGTTGCGGCAAGAGCATCACCGCGCTGGCGCTGATGGGCCTGCTGCCCGACAACGCCACCGTGGCCGGCCAGTTGCGGCTGGACGGCCGGGACTTGCTGGGCCAGAGCGAAGACGCCTGGTGCAAGCTGCGCGGCAACCGGCTGGCGATGGTGTTCCAGGAGCCGATGACGGCATTGAACCCGCTGCACCGCATCGGCGCGCAGATTGCCGAGCCACTGCGCCTGCACAAGGGCCTGGGCGAGGCCGCTGCCCGCGCCGAGGCCCTGCGCCTGCTGCAGCGGGTGCAGTTGCCGCAGGCAGCGCAGCGGCTGCAGGCCTATCCACACCAGCTGTCGGGCGGCCAGCGCCAGCGCGTGGTGATTGCGATTGCCCTGGCCTGCGGGCCTGACTTGCTGATCGCCGACGAGCCCACCACCGCGCTGGACGTGACCATCCAGCGCGAGGTGCTCGACCTGATCGCCCAGCTGGTGGCCGAAGACGGCATGGCCCTGCTGCTGATCAGCCATGACCTGGGCGTGATGGCCGAAAACGTGCAGCGCCTGCTGGTGATGTATGGCGGCACGGTGGTCGAGGCCGGGCCCACCGACGACGTGTTCCGCCGCCGCAGCCACCCGTACACCCGCGGGCTGTTTGCCGCCCGGCCGCAATTGGGGCAGCGCAGCGCCGCAGCCCTGGGCGGCCGGCGCCAGCGGCTGGTCACCATCCCCGGGCGGGTGCCTGAGCTGATCGACCTGCCGCACGGCTGCGGCTTTGCCGAGCGCTGCAGCCTGGCGTTGCACACCTGCCGCGCCGCGCCGCCGCCCGCGCTGGCGGTGGCCCCCGACCACCACGCCCGCTGCCTGCGGCTTGATGCGGCGCAGACCCTGCCCTGACAGCGGGCGCCCCCACGCATGACCACGGCCCCGCTGCTGCAGGTGCAAGACCTGGTGAAGCACTACCGGCTGCCGCGCCAGCGCTTGCTGGCCGCCGCGCCAGTGGTTCATGCACTGCAAGGCATCAGCTTCAACCTGCACGCCGGCCGCAGCCTGGGCGTGGTCGGTGAATCAGGCTCGGGCAAGAGCACGCTGGCCCGGCTGGTGATGGCGCTGGAGGCACCCACTGCGGGCAGGGTGCACATTGCCGGCCTCGACCTGCAGGCTCTGTCGAGCGCCGCGCTGCGCCAGGCGCGCACGGGTTTTCAGATGGTGTTCCAAGACCCGTTCGGCTCACTCGACCCACGCCAGACCGTGGGCCGCATCGTGGCCGAGCCGCTGGCCGCGCAAGGCGGCCACAGCCACGCGGCCATGTTGCAGCGCGCCGCCGAGATGCTCGATGCCGTGGGCCTGCGCGCTGCCGACGTGGCCAAGTACCCGCATGAGTTCTCGGGCGGCCAGCGCCAGCGCATCGCCATTGCCCGCGCGCTGGTCACCCAGCCGGCATTGATCGTGGCCGACGAGCCGGTGAGCGCGCTCGACGTGAGCGTGCAGGCCCAGGTGCTGAACCTGATGCAGGACTTGCAGGACCGCCTGGGCGTGACCTACCTGTTCATCAGCCACGACCTGGCGGTGGTCGACCTGGTGTGCGACGACGTGCTGGTGCTCTACCAGGGCCGGGTGGTGGAGCAGGGGGCGCCCGATGTGTTGTTCAAAGCGGCGGGGCATCCGTATACGCGGGCGTTGATGGAGGCGGTGCCCGGCGGCGGCAGCCTGCGGCAGGCGGCGGCTGGGCGACGGCGGCGCGCAACGATCCCGGCTTTGGCCGCAGCGCCCGCGCATGCCCTGGGCAAGCCGGGTGTCGGCTGCAGTTTTGCAGACCGCTGCAGTTGGCGCCAAGCGCGCTGCGTCGCGCAGGCGCCTGCGTTGCGGGCGGTCGGCGCGGGACACCTGGTGGCCTGTCACTTCGCGCAGGCTGTGATGGCACAGCGCGCTGCGACCGTCTGGGCGGGCGGCGAGGCCAAGGCTGATACGCGGTCTGAGTGAGGGCCGCTGCGGCGATTTTGTCGGCCCACTGAGCGCCCCCAAACCTGCCGCTTCGCGTCAGGCCCCTCACGGGGATCAAGGAAAGTGGCAAAGCCACATTTCCTTGAAAG
This sequence comes from Burkholderiaceae bacterium, assembly GCA_031398015.1. Lineage (GTDB taxonomy): Bacteria > Pseudomonadota > Gammaproteobacteria > Burkholderiales > Burkholderiaceae_C > Pseudaquabacterium. The sequence continues at coordinate 84 of JANNMP010000326.1, read as the reverse complement.
CATCCCAGGCGCCTGGCGGCACCCGGCGTTCGCGGAGAAACAGCGTTCGCCTGCAGCACGCCAGCCGCCGCCGCCGGATGCCTG
>JANNMP010000308.1:0-10149 GCA_031398015.1 Burkholderiaceae bacterium | reverse complement strand
GGGGGGGGGGGGGGGGGGGTGGGGTGGGGGGTTCCCGCGGGGGGCCTGCTTTTTGGGGGCGGCTTTGGCGGGGGGGGCCTGGGGGGGCGGCCGGGGGGGGCCCCCCCCCCACCGCGCCGTCGATGTTGAGCATCCCCGCGCCCTGCTCCACCAGGCTGGCACCGGCCAGTGGCTGGGCGCTGTACTGCAGAATGGCTTTGACCAGGGGCGGGGTCAGGCCAGGGTTGGCCTGCAGCATCAGCGCCACTGCACCGCTGACCACCGGCGCCGACACCGAGGTGCCGCTGAGGAACATCAGCGTCTGGTTCAGCACCTGGTCGGTCAAGCCGGTGCGCAGGCTGGTGTTCTGCGCCGCCAGCACGTTCCACTGCCCCTGCAGCGAGGTAGAACCGGCGCTGACCAGCGCATTGCCCGGGGCCACCAGGTCGGGCTTGAGCAGGTTGTCGACCACACGCTCGCCGCTGGTCATCAGCAGCGCGCCACGGGTGGGGCCACGCGAGCTGAAGAAGTTCACCACGTCGTCATTGCGGACCGTTGTCTGCCGCATGTTCGACGAACCCACGGTGATCACCGACGGGTCGTGCCCCGGCGAGCCCACGGTGCCATAGGTGACGGCGCCACTGACCATGCCGTAGTTGCCGGCGGCGGTCACCACGACGATGCCCGAGGCCACCACCGAGCGTGCAGCCTGGGCCAACGGGTCCTGGGTCCAGGAGCCGGTGGAGCTGGCCGACAGGCTGAGGTTGACGACGCGGATGTTGTACTGCTTGGCGTTGTACAGCACCCAGTCCAGCCCGGCGATGACGTCGGCCACGTTGCCGCTGCCATCGTTGCCCAGAACCTTGACGTCGATGATCGAGGCCCCCGGCGCGGTGCCGCTGGTGTCGAACGCGCGGTAGCTGCCCTTGCCTGCCGCGATGGCGGCCACATGCGTGCCATGGCCGTAGTTGTCAGGAAACGCGGCGAGGTTGCTGTTGACCGAGGTCTCGTACAGGTTGCGCTCCGGGCTGCCCGGCGCCAGCGAACTGGCATAACCCAGGTTTGCGCCCTGCCCCACCATGTTGACCTGGCGCAACACGCGGCTGCCCAGCAGGCCGTCTTCCAGGTGCCTGTGGCTGGGCATCACGCCCGAGTCCAGCACCGCAATGCCAATGCCCTTGCCGTCCAGCCCGGTGTAGTTGCTGGCACTGCTGTAGGGGCGCACACCGGCTGTGGTGGCGCCGGTGGTGGTCTCCAGCGCGCTGAAGGTGTGGCGCGTGGTGCGGTTGGGTGAGATGGAGACCACGTCAGCGCGTGCGTCCAGCTCGGCCACGGCCAAGGTGGGAACCGAGATCGACAGCGCCTGCACAGTCGAGAAGCTGGCTTTGACCGTGCCGCCCAAGCGCAGCACATGGGCGCGTAGGTCGGTCATCTGGCGGTCGGCCGCGTTGCTGACGATGATGGCATCGACCATGCGACGCCCTCCCACGTCGCGCACCCAGCGGTCTTTGGGCATCACCGGCGAGTTGATGGCCACCGCCAAGTCGCGCGCCACCTTGCGCGGCGTGCCAGGATTGCCGGCGTGTGCACCGATGCCGGTGACCAGCACCACGGTGGTGAGCAGCAGCAGCCACATCGGGCGCAACAGGCGGCGCTCGATGAGCACGATGAATGGCATCAAACAGCCCATCTTCAAGTCCTTTTGGCAAGGCTGCCGATGGGGTAACACACCCCGTCGATCAGGTGGACCGGATGATGGTGACAAAGCGCTTCCAACGGTGAAAACGCGACATTGCGGCGTGGCGTTCTGCACGTGCAAAACGCACGGCCCGGCAGCGGTTGGAAGGCGCTCGACCAATGGCGCGCCGACTTGAATGCCAACAGCGTGCGCCAGTGCACACTTGAATGGCAGCCGATGCTTGACAGCATTGGCGTGGCCAGCGCCCCGGCGCCACCCCGCTGCTGCAGCCACGTGCGCTGCCGAACAGCCGGCGGCGATCGGCGCGCGCTACAAGGGGGCAGCCAACCTGGTGACGTCCGTGCATGCGTGGCCGTTGTGTGCGACCTGGCGCCGCTGCAGAAGGCGGTTGACGCACACGCCATTGCGGCAGCCGCAGCGGTGCCGGGAATTGCCGCAAACCGCTTACCATCAAAAAACTTCCCAGTAACCGGGATCACCCCATGACCCACGCCAGCCCGGAAAGCGGTTGCCAAGTCGACCCGCTGGCGCACCGTGTCAGGGACGGTGCCGATGTGGTGCAAACCGCCGACGCCATCGTCGATGTGTGGCAGGCAATCCATGCCGCGCTGGTGCCGATCATCGGCCAGGGTGGCGTGGCGGCGCTGTTCAACCGCAGTGCGTACCTGAGCTTGCGCGGCCACCCATGGCTGGCCGCCGCCAGGGGCAACGGCGCGGCCACCATTGACTTTGTCGCATTGAAATCGCTGCTCACCCAGCAAACAGCGGTGCAGGCGTTGGCCGCGGGCAAGGCCATGCTGCAAACCTTCTATGGCCTGCTGGCCAGTCTGGTGGGAGATTCGCTCACCGACCAGTTGCTGCATTCCGTCTGGCACCCACCCACTGACCAGCAGCCGACCCAGGAGCTTCCCCCATGCCCATCAAAGTAGCAATCAACCGGCTGGCCACTGGCGTTCCCGGACTGGACGCCGTGCTCGGCGGCGGTTTGCCCGAGTTCAGCTTCAACCTGATTGCCGGGCAGCCCGGTTGCGGCAAGACCACGCTGGCGCACCAGATGATGTTCGCCCTGGCGACGCCGCAGCGCTCGGCCATCTACTTCACCGTGCTGGGTGAGCCACCGCTGAAGATGCTGCGCTACCAGCAGCAGTTCGACTTCTTCGACCATGCGGCAATCAACCGTTCGATCCGCTTTGTCAGCCTGTCTGAAGATGCGCAGGCCGGTGACCTGGACCGGGTGCTCAGCCGCATCGTCGCCGAGGTCGAGACCCACAGCCCGGCGCTGGTGTTCGTCGATTCGTTTCGCTCGGTGGCGCTGGCCAATGGCGCCGTGGGCGGCTCTGCCAACAAGCTGCAGCAGTTTGTGCAGCAGCTGGGCATGCTGATGACCAGCTGGCAGGCCACCACCTTCTTGCTCGGCGAGTACTTCACCGAAACCGACCCGAACCCGGTGTTCACGGTGGCCGACGGGCTGATCTGGCTGCGCCAGAGCGTGCAGCGCAATTCGATGGTGCGCAAGATGGAGGTGTTGAAGATGCGCGGCCAGCCCACGCTGCCGGGCTTGCACACCTACCGCATCAAGACCGCAGGGGTCGAGGTGTTTGCACCGGCCGAAGCGGTGGTGTCGCCGCAGCGCGCACTGGACACGCCAGCGTCCGGCCAACGCCTGTCGATGGGCAATGCCACGCTCGATGAGATGCTGGGCGGCGGCTTGCCGCAAGGTTATTCGCTGCTGGTTGCCGGGCCGTCGGGGTCTGGCAAGTCGGTGCTGGCGGCGGCGTTTCTGGTCGAAGGTGCGCAGAACGGCGAGACCGGCGTCATTGCCTCCTTCGAGCAGCGCCCCAACCGCGCCCGCAGCCCGGCGCTGGTCAATTTGATCGAGCGTGGCCGGGTCGCGCTGGTCGATGCCCGTGCGCCCGACCTGTCGATCGACGAGATCCTGCTGTTGCTGATCAACGAGACAGCGCGCCTGGGTGCACGCCGGGTGGTCATCGATTCACTGTCCGGTTTCGAACTGGGGTTGGCGCCCACCTTCCGGGACGACTTCCGGGCGTCGATGGCGCGCCTGGTGCTGGCGCTGGCGGCCACTGGCGTCACCGTGTTGATGACCTCGGAGCTGGAAGACCGCTACACCGACCTGCGCTTCAGCCCCTACGGCACGGCCTTCTTGACCGACGCGATCATTGTGCAGCGCTATATCGAGCTGGAGAGCCGGCTGCAACGTGTGATGGCGGTGGTCAAGGTGCGGGCCAGTGCGCATGCCGATGCGCTGCGGCTCTACAGCATCGGCAGCGACGGCATCCAGATCGGTGACACGCTGCCCGACCAGGAAGGCCTGCTCGGTGGCCGGCCGACGAAAAAGCGCCAGCCCGTGCCATTGCCAGGCCCCGATTGACCCAAGCTGCGAGGCCCGACCCCATGAGTGGAAAGCCTGCTCCCCACGCCCCAACAGCCGCAGACGCCGAGCGCGAACTCGCCCGGCTGAACGAGGAGATCAGCGCCGCCAGGGCGTTCCTGATCCGCCTCTTGCAAGACGTGGTGCAGGCCGAGACCGGCGTCGATGACACCCAGGCGGGCCACGTCGTGCAGGCCAATCAAGAACTGGTGGTGTCGGCGTTGCGTGCCCAGGCCGAGGCGGAACTGGCCAACCAGGCCTTGAACGACGTGTCGCGCTCGGCCGAACTCGACGCCCTGACCCACCTGCCCAACCGGGTGCTGCTGCGCGACCGCCTCACCCAGGCCATCACCCACGCCCACCGGCATGGCGCGCGGCTGGCATTGCTGTTTCTCGACCTCGACAACTTCAAGCACATCAACGACACCCTGGGCCATGCGGTGGGCGACGCGGTGCTGCAGCTGGTGGCGGGCCGGCTGGCATCCACGATCCGGGCCGCCGACACGGTGGGCCGCCATGGTGGCGACGAATTTCTGATCCTGTTGACCGAGATCTCGGCGCCCGAGGATGCGACGCACATTGCCGACAAAGTGCTGTCTGCGCTGAGTGCACCCAGCCTGGTGGCCGGGCATGTGATGCGCCTGACGGCCAGCGTGGGCATCAGCATCTACCCCGACGATGGCCAGGATGCCGACGCACTCACGGTCAAGGCCGACGCCGCGATGTACCACGCCAAGCAGCACGGCCTGGGCCGGGCCACTTGCGCCGATCTGGCAGCCCTGCAAGAACGTGCCGCCCAACCGGGCAGCCGCAGCGTGGTGCCGGCGCCGATGTGGCCACTGGCGGCGGCGCAAGCCGAGCAAGCGAAGCGGCATGCTCAGCTGCGCGAGGCCAACGAGAAACTGGTGCTGGCCTCGCTGGACGCCCAGGCCTTGCAGGTGGCCGCCGAGCTGGCGCTGCGCCGGCAGATGGAGTTCATGGCCACGGTGGCGGGCGAGCTGAGCGACCCGATGGCGCCGATCCGCCTGGCCACCGCCATGCTCGGGCGCCTTCACATGGACGAGCCGCTGTTGCCACGCGCCCAGGAGCTGTTCGACCGGCAGGTGGCGCAGGTCGCCAGGGTGGTGGGCGCGCTGCAGGATGTGTCACGTTCGGGTGCAGGCGACTTGCCTGGTGAGCGGCGGCCTGCCGACCTGGGCGCCATCGTCAACGCGGCCGTGCTGGCCTGCCGGCCGGCGATGGACATGCGCTTGCAGCACCTGGACATCCACTTGCCGGTGCAGGCCATGTCGCTGCACGCCGATTTCAACGGCATGGTGCAAGTGGTGCGCAACCTGCTCGAGAACGCGACCAAGTACACGCCCGGCGGTGGGCGCATTGAATTGCGGCTGCAGCGGTCGGCTGCTGGCAACGCGGAGCTGAGCGTGGCCGACAACGGCATCGGCATCACCGCAGCGGCGCTGGCCAGCATCTACGAGCCCTTTGTGCAGGACACCCGCGCTGCCGGCTACAACGGTGTCGGCCCTGGCATTGGCCTGACGGTGGTGCGGGCGGTGGTCGAAGCCCATGGCGGCACGGTGCAGGCCAGCAGTGGCGGCGCCGGGCGCGGCAGCCGTTTCACCGTCACCCTGCCACTGGCCGGTGGCAGCGCCTGCGTTGGCGCTGCACCGCCCACCGAACGCGATGGCCAGCCCGCAGCCTGACATGCAGCAAGGGTCGGGGCGGCGGCATCGATCACCGGGTCAGCACCGACGGTCAGGCAGCTGATCGGCAGCACCGTCGCCAGCGTGCTGACGTTCTTGCCTTCCAGATCGTTGTTGTTGCCGCCCACCTCTGCGGCCAGCGGGTTCCGGTGGCAAGCCGGCTGCGGCTGCGTCTGACACCGGCGCGCGCTGCTGTCTGACCCGGCACCGCATGGCCACCCATACGATGGTCCATCACTGTGTGGCCCAACCCATGCGCACCACCACCTCTCTGCCACAGCTGACGCGCGATGCCTTGGTGGCCTATGCATCCAAGCGTGATTTCACGCGCACACCCGAGCCGCAGGGCGACGCAGGCACGGCGCACGGACCACTGCGATTCGTGGTGCAGAAGCATTGGGCCAGCAGCCTGCATTACGACTTTCGGCTGCAGTGGCAGGGCACACTGAAGAGCTGGGCGGTACCCAAAGGCCCGAGCCTGGACCCCAAGATCAAGCGCATGGCCGTGCAGGTGGAAGACCACCCGCTCGACTACGCTGACTTTGAAGGCACGGTGCCGTCCAAACAGTACGGCGCCGGCCAGGTCATCGTGTGGGACCAGGGTGTGTGGACACCGCTGGGTGACGTTGCGCAGGCTTGGCGGGACGGCAACCTGAAGTTCAGGTTGCAAGGCCACAAGCTGCAGGGCGCCTGGGTGCTGGTGCGAATCAAGGGCAAGGATGACAAGCAGCCTGCCTGGCTGCTCATCAAGGAGAAAGACAGCTTTGCGCGGGCGTCTGCCGCCTACAGCGTGGTGGAGGCGTTGCCACACAGCGTGGTGGGCGGCGGCGGGGCGGCAGCGGGCAGCCAGGCCAGACAAGCATTGCCAGCACAAGCAGTGGCTGCCGATCTGCCAGCCAGGCTGGCACCACAACTGGCCACGCTGGCCAGCGGCCTGCCGAGCGACCCCGCCAACTGGCTGTTCGAGATCAAGTTCGACGGCTACCGCATGCTGGTGCGCATCGATGCGGCCGGGGTTCGTCTGGTCACGCGCAATGGCCACGACTGGACAGCCAAGCTGCTGCCCTTGCAGCAGGCACTGGTTGCGATGCGCCTGCCGTCAGGCTGGTACGACGGCGAAATCGTGCTGCCGGACGAGGCGGGCATGCCCGACTTCCGCGCGCTGCAGCAAGCCTTCGACACCGGGCAGACCGACGCGGTTGTGCTCTACCTGTTCGACTTGCCGTATGTCGACGGCCACGACCTGCGCGCCGCACCGGTCGAAGCGCGGCGCAGCCTGCTGCAGCAGTTGTTGTCGCGCTCACCGTCACAACAGGTCTGGTTCAGCCAGGAATTTGCCGCCACAGCGCAGCGTGTGCTGGCCTCGGCCTGCCAGCTGGGCCTGGAGGGCATCATCGCCAAGCGGCGCGGTGCGCACTACCAATCGGCCCGCTCGGCAGACTGGATCAAGCTCAAGTGTGGCAAGCGCCAAAGCTTTGTCATCGGCGGCTACACCGACGCACAGGGCACGCGCTCGGGCTTCGGTGCGCTGCTGCTGGGCGTGTTGGATGCACAGGGCATGCTGCAGCATGTTGGCGACGTGGGCACGGGCTTCAGCGAGCATGCCTTGCAGCAGGTGCTGCAGGCGCTGCGCGCGCGGGCACAGCGCAGCAGCCCGTTTGCAGCGCGCACCCGCCATGCAGGCCGAGCACACTGGGTGGCACCAACGCTGGTGGCCGAGATGTCGTTCAGCGGCTGGACGCGCGCCGGCCACCTGCGCCATGCCGTGTTTCGCGGCCTGCGCGCCGACATCGATGCGCGCAGCATCGTGCGTGCGCAGGCGCTTCGCATGTGCACCGATCAGCCTGTACATCAGACTGAACACCCACCAGCGCAGCCGCGAGCGCACCCGCCTGCCCCAGTGACCACCATCCCATCCACACCACCTGCCTTGCCGCGTGGCCTGCAAGTGACCCACCCCGATCGGGTGATCGACTCCAGCACCGGCACCACCAAGCTGCAACTGCTGCAGTACCACGGCCTGGTCGGTGGCTTGATGATGAAGCACCTGTTGGGGCGACCGGTGGCGTTGGTGCGTGCGCCCACCGGCATCGGCGGCGAGCTGTTCTTCCAGAAGCATGCCCAGGCCATCCAGCTGCCCGGCATCTGCCAGCTTGACCCGGCACTCGACCCCGGCCACCCGCCCATGCTGGCAGTGGTGAGTGCACGCGGCTTGCTGTCGGCGGCGCAGTGGAATGTGATCGAAATCCACACCCGCAACGCCGTCACCGCGTCGTTCGGCCAGCCCGACCGCATGGTGTTCGACCTCGACCCCGGTGCGGGCGTGCCCTGGGCCCAGGTGCAGGAGGCGGCACAGCTGACCCACGCCTTCCTGACCCAACTCGGCCTGGCCGCATTCTTGAAGACCAGCGGCGGCAAGGGCCTGCACATCGTGGTGCCGATCCGCAGGCAACACGGCGCCGAGACGGTCAACGCATTCGCGCAGGCCATCGTGCAGCACCTGGCACGGGTGGTTCCACAACGCTTTGTGGCCAAGAGCGGCCCGAAGAACCGGGTCGGCAAGATCTTCATCGACCACTTGCGCAACGGCGCCCAGGCCACCACGGTCTGCGCCTGGTCGGCGCGGGCACGGCCTGGCCTGGGCATCTCGGTGCCGGTGGCCTGGGCCGAGCTGGACGCGCTGCGCGCAGGCGACCACTGGACTGTCGGCACCGTGCACAGCCGGCTGCACACCGGCAACCAACCGTGGCAGGCCTATGCCAGATCGGCGCGCGGCCTGTTGGCGGCCATGGCCGCCTTGGGCCATGCGCCCCGCCAGGCCTGAACCAGCCACAGCCGAACACGGACCACCACAGGAGACGACATGCCACGCGTGATTTGGAAAGGGGCCATCAGCTTTGGCCTGGTGCATGTGCCAGTGGCGCTGTACCCGGCGTCCCAGCAGGTGGGCATCGACTTCGACTGGCTGGACAAGCGCTCGATGGACCCGGTGGGCTACAAGCGCGTGAACAAGCGCACCGGCCAGGACATCGACGCGGCCGACATCGTCAGGGGCATCAAGCAGGACGATGGCGACTACGTGGTGTTGAGCGACGCGCAGATCAAGGCGGCCTACCCCAGCGCGACCCAGACGATCGAGATCGAGTCGTTCGTGCAGGCCAGCGAGATTGCGTTCACGTTGCTGGAAACGCCGTACTACCTGGAGCCCATCGGCAAGGGCGAGCGGGTGTATGCGCTGCTGCGTGAAGCCATGGCCGAGGCCGGCGTCATCGGCATCGCGCGCGTGGTGATGCACACCAAGGAGCACCTGGCGGCGCTGATCCCGTCGGGCGCGGCCCTGGTGCTCAACACCATCCGCTGGGCCAGCGAGATTCGGCCGCTGACCGAATTGAAATTGCCGCCGCTGGGCAAGGCAGCAACGGGCCTGAAGCCGGCCGAGCTGAAGATGGCGGCGCAGCTCATCAGCGACATGACCAGGCCCTGGCAGTCCGAGACCTACACCGACAGATTCGGTGACGCGGTGCGCGCGCTGGTGGGCCGCAAGCTGGCCGCAGGTGAGACCGAGACCGTCACCGCGCTGGAAGACACGCCGGCCGATACCGGCGCCGGCAATGTGCTGGACTTGACCGAGCTGCTGGCCAAAAGCCTGGCCAAACGCCGCAGTGCCGACGTGCCTGGCGCCAAGGCCGGGTCTGCCGCCAGCGCGGCCAGGAAGCCTGCAGCCAAGCTGCCGCGCAAAAAGGCCTGACCGGCAGAACCTGCTGGCTTGAGCAGCTTGCTGCGCAAGCGCTGACTCACCAAGTGCGCAGCTTGCTGCGCGGCCGCCGCATCACCAGGCGCGCAGCTTGCTGCGCAAGCGCACGATGCTCTGGCTGTGCAGCTGGCAGACGCGGCTTTCGGTGACCTTCAACACCGCCGCGATTTCCTTCAGGTTCATGTCGTGCTCGTAGTACATGCTCATCACGTACTGCTCACGCTCGGGCAGGTTCTTGATCGCCTCGACCAGGGCTTCGCGCATGCGCAGGTCTTGCAGCATGGCCAGCGGGTTGGCGTCGTTGTCGATGACATGGCGGTCGAGGTAGTCGTCGTCGCCCTCGTCGCCGGTCATGTCTTCAAGGTAGACCAGCTGGGTGCCGCGCACCTTGCCCAGCAGCTCCTGGTAGTCGGGCAGGCTCAGGCCCATCTCAGCGGCAATCTCGCTCTCGTGCGGCGCGCGGCCCAGCTTCTGTTCGAGCTTGTGCACCGCCGATTCAATGCTGCGCTGCTGGCGCCGGCCTTCGGGTGCAGCACGTACGCCGCAGCCATGAGGAGGATCCAGCTCGGGGTCGAGCCGATGTAGCCGATCCGCGCGAACGTCGTCGCAGAGTCGTCACGCC
>JANNMP010000138.1:0-2552 GCA_031398015.1 Burkholderiaceae bacterium | reverse complement strand
TTCTACACCAGCCAGAAGGAGTTCGACGGCGCCGAAGCGCCGGCTGCGCAGATGCGCGCACTGGGCTGCGACCGGCGCGTGATCTCGGCCGACGATGCCGTGAAACTCGAACCCGCGTTGCGCCACATCCGCCCGCAACTGGCCGGCGCCACCTACACCGCCGAAGACGAATCGGGCGACGCGAATCGTTTTGCACGCGAACTCGTCAAGCGTTGCGAGGCCGATGGCGTGTTGTTCCTGCTCAGCCACACCGTGACCGCGTTGCGCGAAGCCGCTGGCCAGATCGACCATGTGGAAGCGACCGACAACGAAGGGCGCTTCCAGCGCCTGCGTGCCGATGCCTACGTGCTGGCGATGGGCAGCCTGTCGCCGCTGTACGTGCAGCCGCTGGGCATCTCGCTGCCGATCTACCCGGCCAAGGGCTACTCGGTGACGATGCCGGTGAAGGACGCGACCATGGCGCACCGGGTGTCGCTGACCGACGACGAATACAAGCTGGTGTTCTCGCGATTCACGACAAAGCCGACCCCTGCGGGGCCGGGTGGGGACCGCCTGCGCATTGCCGGCACGGCCGAATTCAACGGCTATGACCGCGACTTGAACCGCGTGCGCTGCGAGGCCATCGTCAAGCGCGTGGAGCAGCTCTTCCCCGGCGCCGGCGACAGCGAACAGGCGCAGTTCTGGACCGGCCTGCGCCCGGCCACGCCGAGCAACGTGCCGATCATCGGCCGCAGCAAGCTGCCCAATCTGTTCCTCAACACAGGCCACGGCACACTGGGCTGGACCCACTCGTGCGGCTCGGGCAAGAGCATCGCGCGCATCGTCAGCGGGCTCAAGCCTGAGGTCGAATTCGCGTTCACCGGCAGATGAACAGGCGTGGCCCGTGGCCGCAGACTCGGCTGCCCGTCCAGGGTGACCAAGTGCAAGATGGATCTCCAGGCCACCCTCGACGCCTGGCCCGCTTCAGTCGACGAGGTCACCGAAAGCAGAAACAAGGTTGCTGACGCCAGGCCCCTTGGCGTCAAAGCAATGGCCTTCCCCCACTGCGTGTCGAGCGCCCCGAGCAGGTTCATGTCCACGCCGAAGACCAGCCATCGCGCGGGCTCGCAGGCCGGGGCGAAGCGGTGATCCGCGAGTACATCAGGAACCAGGAGAAAGTGGGCGACCAGAATGCCCCCGGCTTGGCCGGGGGATGGTGACCTCTGACGCAGGCGGCCGGGTCTGGCCGATGCTGCGCATGCAGCGGTGAACAGGGCACGCAGCCCGTCAGCTCGGCCAGCGGCGCCACAGGTGGTGGGGGTCGTCCACCCAGTCGTCATGCGCACGCCCGTTGGGGTCGATGTGCCGGTCCATGACGGCCTGCAACTGGGCCAGCAGGGCCAGCAGGGCCAGCAGGGCCTGCACCTTGTCGCTGTGGCTGGAGTTCATGCGTTCGCTCAGGCTGTGTGTTGGGTTGGTGTCGGCAAGTCAGCGCGCCAACGACAGGCCGCCGTCGCAGGCGATCGTCTGGCCGGCCATGTAGGCGCCCAACGGCGAGGCCAGGAACAGCACCGCGCCGGCCATGTCTGCCGGGCTGCCCAGGCGGCGCAGCGGGATGGCGGCCAGCGCGCCTTCCAACCGCTTGGGGTGCTGGGTGGTCACCTTGGTCAGCTTGGTGTCGACCAGGCCCGGCGCCATGCCGTTGACGCGGATGCCCTCGGGTGCCCAGGCCACGCCCAGTGTGCGCACCAGGCTCATCGCGCCGGCCTTGGATGCGGCATAGGCCGGGTTGCCGACGTTGGAGCCGCCCAGGCCCGAGACCGAGCTGACGATGATGATGCGGCCGCCCTCGCGCCCGGCCGTGGGCAGCAGCGCTGGCTTGAAGCGGCGGCAGCAGTGCATCAGGCTGTCCAAGTTGACCGCCATCACACGGTCCCAACCGGGGCGCTCGAATTCACCCCGCTTGTAGACCACGGTGCCCTGGCACAGCACCAGCACGTCCAGCGTGGCCTGGCCGCCGTTCGCCGCGCCGGGCTGCGGCGCCCGCTCGATCTGCTCGGGGTCGCCCACATCCACGCAGGCGTAGTGCAGGCCGGCCAGGTTGGAGCCTTCCACGCCGGCATAGGCATCGGCGCTGGCCCGTGTGCCCCACACATGCACCTCGGCACCGCGCTGGCGGAAGGCTTGCGCCACGCCGTTGCCGATGCCGCTGGAGCCACCGACCACCAGCACACGCTGGCCGCTGAAATTGGTGTCGTCGGTCACGGTAGGGGTCCTTTGCCGGGGCGGGTTGGGGCTGCGCAAGCGCATGGTGCTGCGCGGCCCGCCGCGCAGTCGTCACCCGCATGACACGGCAGCCCGCTTGCCCGCAGGCGGGCTACTTCACCGGTGTGTAGATGCCGGCGCTGTCGGCCACCGCCAGTGCTGCACTGTTGGCGCGCAGCACATTCTGGAACTCGGTGTTGGCAGCCATGCCTTCAAAGTTCTTCAGCGCGCGCCAGCGCATCACATGCACATGGCTGGGCTTGTTGGCGGGGTTCTTGTTCTCCAGCAACACCTCATCGATCAGGCCG
>JANNMP010000283.1:0-7898 GCA_031398015.1 Burkholderiaceae bacterium | reverse complement strand
GCCATAGGGCTCGGCGAAGGCCAGATCGCGGGCGGCATCGGCCACGTCCTGGCTGAAGACCTGGAACCGGCGCGAGGGCGTGGCAAAACCGCGCCGCGCCTTGCCGCCGTGCATCACACCGACGGCCACCTCCTGGCCATCGGCGCCCTTGCGCAGGATGGCTTGCGTGGCGTCGTCCACCCGGGTGTCGCGCAATTGGGCCGCGCTCAGCTCCCATTGGTAGAGGCCGTAGTACTTGGGCTTGCGCATGTCCTGCCAGACGCCGTGCGCTTTCATGTACTCGAAGCCGTCTTCGCCGACGATGGGGGTCAGCCCGGCGCAGCGCTGGCGCACCCAGTCCTCGTGGTCCTTGAACTGGAAGTACTTCGCGGTCTCGGGCGAGATGCGCTGGCCCAGCGCGATCAGCACGTCCACAAAGCTGCGGCATTCACCGGGTGGCGCCACCATCGGCTGGCGCAGCGTCACGTAGTCGCGCAGCGCCATGTTGTTGCGGGTGTCGAAGCCCCAGCGCTCCATGTAAGTCGCATCCGGCAGGATCAGGTCGGCGTAGTGCGCGGTCTCGCTGTAGACCACGTCAGAGCAGACATGGAACGGGATCAGCGCTTCGTCTTTCAGCACCTGCACCGCCAGGCTGCGGCCTTCGGGCCAGGTCTGCGGCGCGGCCAGGGTGTAGCTGATGTAGACCTGCAGCTTGGCGCGGCCCTGCTTCAGGTGGTCGAACACGATCTGGCCCACCTTCATGCGCTGCCATTTGTTGGCCAGCGGCCATTCGGGCGGGTTCTCGATGGCGCTGCTGACGGTGGGCGCCGGCGGGCGCGGCATGGGCTGTGGAAACACCCGCGGCGGCACCCGCGTGGGCTCTTCGCCATAGCAGTAGCCGCCGGGCTGGCCGATGCTGCCGACGATGGCGTTGAGCAGGATCACCGCGCGGTCGTTGTTGAAGCCGTTGTAGTGCGCCGACGAGCCCCGGTTGGTGAAGGCCACGCAGGCCGGCCTGACTGCCGCAAACTCAAGCGCCAAACGCCGGATGTCGGCCGCCGGAATGCCCGATTGCTGCGCCGCCCAGTCTGGCGTGTAGGGTTGCAGCCAGGCTTGCAGATCAGCGGCGCCCACGTTGCACCAGTCGTCCAAAAACGCCCGGTCGGCCAAGCCCGCCTGCATGATGGCGTGGCCCATGGCCAGCGCAATCGCGCCCTCGCTGCCCGGGTTGGGTGCCCACCATTCATCGCTGCGGCCGGCGGTGTTCGACAAGCGCACGTCGAACGTCACCAGCTTGGCGCCGTTGTCGAAGCGGCCCTTGATCACCCGCTTGGCCACATGGATGGCGCCCTGGTGCGCCTCGTAGAAATTGGCGCCGAAGTTCAGGATGTACTTGCTGTGCTCGGCGTCGGGTGTCTCCCAATCGGTGTCACCCAGGCTGACATAGTTGGCCGCACGCTTGTTGCTGGAACACAGCGCGCGGTGGTTGAACAGCGACGGCGAGCCGATGGCATTGAGAAAGCGGTTCATCTCCTCGCCGATGCGTGAGCGGCCGATGTGGATGGCGGTTTCTTCGGGGTGGCCGTCGTCGATGGTCTTGCGGATGCGCGTGGCCACCTGCGCCAGCGCGTCGTCCCAGCTGATGCGCCGCCACTGGCCGCTGCCACGAGGGCCCACCCGCTCCAGCGGGTACAGCAGGCGGTCGGCATAGGTGTTGATCTCGGGCCCGCTCTGGCCCTTGGCGCACAGGCTCTTGCCGTTGTTCGGGTCTTCGGGGTTGCCGCCCACCTTGACCAGCTTGCCGTCGATCACGTAGCCCTGGATGCCGCACACCGTGCTGCAGTTCAGGCACACGCTCTTGACGATGGTGGCGCGGCTGTAGTCGTTCTTCAGGCGGCCGTTGCCGTTGGCGCGGCGCTGGGCCCGGCGCTGGCCCACCAGCTTGCGGCTGGAGGCGGCATTGGCGTCCAGCGAGATGGTCTCGCCCAGCGCCAGCGTGGACAGCGCACCCAGGCCACCCTTGAGCAGGCCCCGGCGTGCGACTGTCTCCTGCAGGCCCCGGCGTGCGGCTTTGTCAGCGGGCGCGGTCATGCTGCACCCCCGCTGCGGGCCGGCTTCATCCACACCACACGCTGGCTGCGCGGAAATAACGCCTGCGTGGCCGTCCAGGTTTCGATCTCGTAGGAATGCGGGTCATGCACATGGCCCTTGGGCACCTTGGCTTCCATCGGCACATGGTGGCCGCGGTAGCTGACCCGGGGCCGGGTGTTCTCTTCGGGTTTGAGCACCTTCAGCTCGCTGCCCTTGGCCGCTGCAAACCGCGAATAGGGCGATTCGGGGTCGTTGGCATCGCCGAAGTGGAACACCTCGCCGGGGCAGGTCTCGACGCAAGCCGGCTCCATGCCGGCGTCGAGCCGGTGGCTGCAGAAATCGCACTTGTCGGCGATGTCGTTGTCGTCGCAGCCGATGGCGCCGTAGGGGCAGGCGGTCTCGCAGGCGCCCACATGTTCGCAGCGGTCGGGGTCCACCCGCACGATGCCGTCTGCACCTTGCACGATCGCCGTGCGGTCGCAGGCCTTGAGGCAGGGTGTGTCTTCGCACTGCATGCACAGCGTGGGCAGAAAGTGGCGCTTCACCTTGGGAAAGCGGCCCTCGTCCAGGTAGTACACCTTGGTGCGAAAGCGCCCCAGCGGCACGCTGTTCTCCACCTTGCAGGCCACGCTGCAGGCATGGCAGCCGATGCAGCGTTCGATGTCCAGCGCCATGCGCCAGCTGGGCGTGCGCCCGGTGCGGGGGTTGGGTAGGGTGGTGGGGAGGGTGTTGGGGCGGAAATCAGACGCGGCCATGCAACGCTCCCAGGCCGGGTTTGCAGCGGCAGACCGCGATGAAGCCGACGATGACGCGGCGGGTGCGTGAACGTGATGGGATCAGCATGTTGTGCTCCTGAATTTGCAAGTGCGTGCCGGAAACCGGCCGCGCCAATGTAGCCACGCCGCGTGGCGGCTGCCGGCAGCGGCGCTGAACCCCTTGACCAGCAACGGGCCACGCCGGTGTGTCTTGGTGCATTCCGGTGCAGCAACACAGCACCTACACTTTGGCCATGCGCCTTGACCCCGACCGGCTGGCCTTGCTGCGGCAATGCATGATCTTGGACTCAGCGCCGGAACGCGCCTACGACGACATGGTGCGCCTGCTGGCCGAAGGCCTGAACGTGTCGACCGCCATGGTCAACCTGCTCGACAGCGGCCGCGACTGGTTCAAGGCGGCGGTCGGCACGCCGCTGCGCGAGTCGCCAGCCGCCACCTCGTTCTGCAACATCTTTTTCCACACCAACCTCGACCTGCTGGTGGTCGAAGACACCACGCTGGACCCACGCTTTGCCGACCACCCGCTGGTGTTGGGCACGCCACGCATCCGCTTTTACGCAGCGGCACGGCTGCGCGTGCATGGGCAGACGCTGGGCACCTTGTGTGCCTATGACGACCAGCCACGCCACATCTCGGTCGAGCAAGTGCAGCAGTTGCAGACGCTGGCTGCTGCGGTGGCAGCCAGGCTCGCGCTGCGCCTGAAAGCGGCTTGAGTCAGCGCTGCAGCGCCTGCGCTGCTGTGCGGCTTCAGCTGTCGGTGCCGGGCGCACCTTCGCGTGCAAAGTGCCGGCCGGCAGCGGCGGCTGCCACCCAGCGGTCCACCCCACCCTTGCCGGCCACTGGCACCACGGCTGCATCACCGCCCAGGCCGGCGGCTTGCAGCAGCAGCAGGCCGGCGGCGTCATGGCCGATGGCCTTGAGGTGGCGCCAGGCGTCACGCACCCAGTCGGTCGCCGCCGGGTGGCAGGCCAGCGCGGCGATGCCGGGCTCAGCACCCAGCACCAGCACCGCGTCGAACACACACGACGGCGTGCCGGCCAGCGCCGCGTCGGCCGGCACTGCCGTGCCGTCGGCCGCTGTCACACCGGCCAGCACGCCGGCCACCAGCGTCAAATGGGCGCCGGCACGCTTGGTGGCGCGGCGCACACGCTCCAGCAGCGCGGCGTCGACACCGTCGGCCAGCAGCAGGCCCACGCTGCGGCCGCGCAAATCACCCTGGCGGCTGGCCAACTGGCTGAGCGCTGGTGACACCGGCAAATCCTGCGGCGGCATGGCGGGTTGGGCCGGCACCACCTGCGCAATGGGCTGGCCCAGCTTGCCCGCCACGCGCTGCAGCAGGTCGGCATCGACCACCGCCAGCTGGCCCAGCACCCGCAGGCGCACTGCCGCCACGCTCACCTTGCCCAGCTCAAAGGCCAGCGCCGCCACCATGTGGCCTTGCTCGGTGTCGGTCATCGAGCGGAAGAACATGCGCGCTTGTGAGTAGTGGTCGGCAAATGACTCTGGCCGCAACCGCGCCTTGGGGCCGGTCTCGGCCACAGCCAGGCTGACAAAGCCCCGCGCCGCCGATTCACGCGGGCCGCCCGGCGCCAGGCTGTTGGGCTCATAGGCCACCCGGCCTGTGGGCACCTGCATCTGGTGCGCCCCATCGCGCTGGAAGTTGTGGAACGGGCAGCGCGGCGCGTTGATTGGCAGTTGATGGAAGTTGGGCCCGCCCAGGCGGCTCAACTGCGTGTCCAGGTACGAGTGCAGGCGGCCTTGCAGCAGCGGGTCATTGCTGAAATCGATGCCTGGCACCAGGTGGCTGGGGCAGAAGGCCACTTGCTCGGTTTCGGCAAAGAAGTTGG
Organism: Burkholderiaceae bacterium; assembly: GCA_031398015.1. Lineage (GTDB taxonomy): Bacteria > Pseudomonadota > Gammaproteobacteria > Burkholderiales > Burkholderiaceae_C > Pseudaquabacterium. The sequence goes on along the minus strand of JANNMP010000283.1, from coordinate 3,205 downwards.
CCGGGTTGCGGTTGAGCACCATCCGCCCCACCACCTGCACCGGCACCAGCTCTTCAGGGATCAGCTTGGTGGCATCGAGCACATCGAACGGCAGGCCATCGGCAGTGGCCTGGTCGAACAATTGCAGGCCCAGCTCCCAGCTGGGAAAGTCACCGCGCGCGATGGCCTCGTACAGGTCACGGCGGTGGTAGTCGTTGTCGGCACCGGCCAGCTTCACCGCCTCGTCCCAGGTGGTGGACTGCACACCCAGCGTGCTGCGCCAGTGGAACTTGGCGAATGTGGATTCCCCGGCCGCGTTGACCAGCCGGAAGCTGTGCACGCCAAAGCCGTCGATCATGCGCAGTGAGCGCGGCAGCGTGCGGTCACTCATGGCCCACATGATCATGTGCAGGCTCTCGGGCATCAGCGACACAAAATCCCAGAAGGTGTCGTGGGCTGAGCCGGCCTGCGGGTAGCCGCGGTCGGGCTCCATTTTCACGGCGTGGATCAGGTCCGGGAACTTCATCGCGTCTTGCACAAAGAACACCGGGATGTTGTTGCCCACCAGGTCGTAGTTGCCCTCGTCGGTGTAGAACTTCACCGCAAAGCCGCGCACATCACGCGGCGTGTCCACCGAGCCGGCGCCGCCGGCCACGGTGGAGAAGCGCGCGAACACCTCGCAACGCTTGCCGGCCTTGGCCAAGAAGCTTGCTTTGGTGAACGCGCTGCAATCGACCAGGCATTCGAAGTGGCCGTGCGCTGCCGAGCCCCGCGCATGCACGATGCGCTCAGGGATGCGCTCATGGTCGAAGTGGGTGATCTTCTCGCGCAGCAGAAAGTCTTCGAGCAGCGTGGGGCCGCGGTCACCTCCGCGCAGTGAGTTCTGGTTGTCACTCAGGCCCAAGCCCTGGTTGCTGGTCAGCAGCGGGCCGCCGCTGCCGCTGTCCTGGTGGGTTTCACCGCCGGTGCCGGTGCCTTTGCTGGGTGTGCCTGGCTTCGCGGGCGCTGCGGGCTTCTTGCTGTGGGTGGACGTGTTGGCCATGGTCGGTATCTTCCTGGTGTCGGGTTTGAAGGGGGGGTGCGGCATTCACTTCGGCCGTGGCCAGGTGATGCCGGCGTCGGGCTGTGTGAGCTTGTGCTGGCGCAAGGCCTTGACAGCCGCCGCCACGCTCAACGCCACGTTGCGCACCTCTTGCTGGAACGGCTTGTCCTGGTCCAGCGCGGCATGGCTGTCGGCATAGGGCTCGTAGTAGCCGACATAGCGGTCGAGCCTGGCGGCGGCGCCGGCATCGACCAGGCCCATCCAGTCGAGCCAATCGGTCAGGTTGCGGCGGTGCGCTTCGACGCCAGCCACGTCGCCATGCACCACCACGCCGTAGGCGCGGCCGGCAAGATGCTTGGGAAAATTCCAGCCGCTCTTTTCCAGCGCCTTGGCTTCGCTGAGTGTCTTGCCGTGGGTGGTGGTCGGGTCGGGGTTGCCACCGTCGGCGCAGACCAGGCGGTCGATCATCAGCTTCAGCGGGCTGGGCGACTGGTACCAGTAGGTGGGCGCCAGCAGGATGACGCCATGCGCCGCCACCCAGCGCTCATAGATCTCGGCCATCCAGTCATGCACCTGGCCCAGCGCATGGTTGGGGTAGCAGCTGCAGGGCCAGTGGCACAGCGGCATGGCACTCGACACGCAGCCCTTGCAGGGGTGGATCGTCAAGCCGTACTCGGACGTGACGCGGCTCAGGTCCAGCATATCGGCGTCGATGCCCTGGGCCTTCAGCACGGTGGCGGCAATCTGTGTCAGCCGCCAGGTCTTGGACATCTCACCCGGGCAGGTGCCGTCATTGCGGGCGCTGCCACACACCAGCAGCACGCGTGACGGCGTGGCGGGTTGCTGCCAGGCTTTCTGCGCCGCGCGCAGGCGTTGGCGGGTGTGCAGCCATTCGGTGCTGATCTGGTAGCTGCCATCGGCAAAGCCGCGGCCGGCGGCCTTGGTGCTGGGCGCTTTGCGGCCTTGCTGCAACGCATCCCAGGCGATGGCTTCGAGCCGGGCCAGGGCGTCGGACTCCGGCGCAAATGCCGGGTCGGTGAAACGGGCCTGGAAGCGCTGGGCGAACACCGCGCGGCTCAGTTCTGGCGGCGCCTGGCCGGTGCGAATCTTGGTCATCGGGTGTCCTTTGGCACAGCCGCGCGGGCCGGCAGTGGTGTGCTTGCACGGTGCGCAGCATTCAATGGCCGGCCATGGCCGGGCGCATGCTGTGCAGCGCACGGCGCAGCCAGCTCTTCACCGTGCCCAATGGCTTGCCAAGGCGCTGGGCAATCTGTGCATGGCTCAAGCCGTCGAAGTAGGCCAGCTGGATGCAGTCACGCTGCGTCTGGCCCAGCGTGGCCAGGCTGGCATGCACTGCGTCGGCGGCACGGCGTTGCGCCAGGCGCTCGGGCGGCTGCTGGTCGGCCGATGGCAGGGTGTCGCAAAAGTCCGTGTCGCCGGGGTCTGGTTGGCCGCCGTGGGCGGCGCTGTCACTGCGCTGCACGACACCACGCCCGCGCTGGCGCAGGCTGCTGACGGCCTGGTGGCGGGCAATGGCCAGCAGCCAGCCCATGGTGCTGCCACGCTGTGCATCGAAGCTGGCGCAACGGCTCCAGGCGATGACCAACACCTCTTGCAAAATTTCATCGGCCTCGTCGGTGTTGCGGTTGATGCGTTGGACTTGGCGCAGCAACTGTGGCCGGGCCAGGCGCACCAGTTGCGCGAAAGCGCGTGGGCAGCCGGCTTGGGTGCGTTGCATCAACCGCGCCAGCTCGGCGCTGCGGGCGTCGTTGCTGCCTTGCCCTGCAGCGGCTGCTGCTTCCACTGCCATGCCCATGCGCTGTCTCCGTCTGCTGCCGGCCACTCTAGGCGGGCAGGCCGGCCGCCAGGCTTCACCAACGGCGGCAGCGGCTGTAGGACGGCGCCGGATTCAATTGCCGAGGCAGCGCTGGAGGAATGGCTCGAAGTCGGTGTCGGCGTTGCGCGGCAGCAGGGTGTCGGCGATCAGCGCCAACATGTCGCCCACTTCGGCGGCGTAGCGCTCGATGTGCTTGAACTTGACCATGTCGGCCTCACCCAACAGCGCCGGCCCATGGCTGCGCACTGCCGCATCGAGCTGGCTGAAGGTCTCGCGCCAATGGCTGGCGATGGCCAGCCGGTCGAGGATGCTGCGGTCGGTCTTCCGTGGCGACAGGTTCAAGTTCC
>JANNMP010000255.1:0-3868 GCA_031398015.1 Burkholderiaceae bacterium | reverse complement strand
GCGCTGGCGCAGGCCAAGGAAGCGCGGCTGCACATCCTGGGCAAGATGGTCGAAGCCGTGGGTGGCGCGAAGACCGAGGTCAGCGTGTTTGCGCCGCGCCTCTACACGATGAAGATCAACCCGGAGAAGATCCGCGACGTGATCGGCAAGGGCGGCGCCACCATCCGTGCGCTGACCGAAGAAACCGGCTGCACCATCGACATCGGCGAAGACGGCACCATCACCATTGCCAGCACCGACGGCGACAAGGCCGAGTTTGCCAAGCGCCGCATCACCGAGATCACCGCCGAGGCCGAGGTCGGCAAGGTCTATGAAGGCCCGATCACCAAGATCCTGGATTTCGGCGCGCTGGTCAACATCCTGCCGGGCAAGGACGGCCTGGTGCACATCAGCCAGATCGCCCACCAGCGGGTGGAGAACGTGAGCGACTTCCTGAAGGAAGGCCAGGTCGTCAAGGTCAAGGTGATGGAGACCGACGAAAAGGGCCGCATCAAGCTCAGCATCAAGGCGCTGCTCGAGCGGCCCGAGGGCATGGAAGAAGAGCGCTTCGAGCGCCCGCGCCGTGAGTTTGGTGACCGGCCTGACCGTGGCCCGCGTGGTGACCGGGGCGACCGGCCACCGCGCCGTGAGCGCAGCGACCGGCCCGAGCGCAGCGACGCGCCGGCTGAACAGGCCGCCGCTGGCGACGCGCCGACCGCGCTTGCCGACGCACCTGCCCACACATCTGCCCACACACCTGCCAATGACGGCAACCCGGGCAGCCAGGGCTGACCCGGCCCATTGACCAGCCTCAAGGAGCACAGCATGCGCGCCATCGCGATGACCGCCGCCGGCGGCCCCGAGGTGCTGGTCGAGACCAGCCGCCCAGATCCGACCCCCGCCGCCGGTGAGCTGTTGGTGCAGGTCAGCGCCTCTGGCGTGAACCGCCCCGATGTGCTGCAGCGCAAGGGCGCCTACGCGCCGCCGCCGGGCGCGTCGGATCTGCCCGGCTTGGAGATCGCCGGCAGCATCATCGCTGGCGATGCTGCCGAGCTGGCCGCCGCCGGCTTCAAGCTGGGTGACCGGGTCTGCGCGCTGGTGGCTGGCGGTGGTTATGCCGAGCGCTGCACAGCACCCATCGCCCAGTGCCTGCCGGTGCCCAACGGCTTCAGCGACATCGAGGCCGCCAGCCTGCCCGAGACGTTTTTCACCGTCTGGTCCAACGTCTGGGACCGTGGCCGCCTGCAACCCGGTGAAACCTTGCTGGTGCAGGGTGGCTCCAGCGGCATCGGCGTGACTGCCATCCAGTTGGCCAAGGCGATGTTTGGAAAGGACGGCTCGACCGTGATCGTCACCGCCGGCAGCGACGCCAAAGTGGCCGCCTGCGTGGCCCTGGGCGCCGATGTCGGCATCAACTACAGGACCCAGGACTTCGTGGCCGAGGTCAAAGCCGCCACCGGTGGCCAGGGCGCCAACGTGGTGCTCGACATGGTGGCCGGCGACTACCTGGCGCGTGAGCTGCAATGCGTGGCCGACGACGGCCGCATCGTCATCATCGCAGTGCAGGGCGGGGTGAATTGCGCCATCAACGCCGGCGAGGTGTTGCGCCGGCGTCTGACCATCACGGGCAGCACGCTGCGCCCAAGGCCCATCGCGTTCAAGGGCGCGATTGCCGCAGCGCTGCGCCAACGGGTGTGGCCGCTGCTGGAGGCCGGCCGCATCAAACCGGTGATCCACACCGTGTTCCCGGCGGCGCAGGCGGCGCAGGCCCATGCGCTGATGGAATCGAGCGAGCACGTGGGCAAGATCATGCTCGACTGGACGGTGTGATGGGCTCCGCGAAGCGCCGCCAGTTGATCGTTGGCAACTGGAAGATGCACGGCAGCCACAGCGCCAATGCCGAGTTGCTGGCTGGCATCAGCGCCGCGCGGCCGTTCGGCTGCGACTTGGCGGTGTGTGTGCCGTACCCGTACTTGTCTGAAACTGCGGTGGCGCTGGCCGGCAGCGGCCTGCGCTGGGGCGCGCAGGATTGTTCGGCGCAGGCACAAGGCGCTTACACCGGTGAAGTGTCGGCCGGCATGCTGGCCGAGTTTGGCTGCCGCTACGCCATCGTCGGCCACAGTGAACGCCGCCAACACCACGCAGAGAGCGACCAGCTGGTGGCTGACAAGGCCAAAGCCGCACTGGCCCGGGGCATCACGCCCATCGTGTGCGTGGGCGAAACCCTGGCCCAGCGCGAAGCCGGCGAGACCGACATGGTGGTCAAGCGCCAGCTGTCGGCAGTGATCCACACGCTGGCGCACTGCGCCGGTGAGATGGTCGTGGCCTACGAGCCGGTGTGGGCCATCGGCACCGGCCGCGTCGCCACACCAGAACAAGCCCAGGCGGTGCATGCGCTGCTGCGTGCACAGTTGAAGGCGGCCACGCCACATGCTGACGCCATGCTGATCCTCTACGGCGGCAGCATGAAGCCCGACAACGCAGCCAGCTTGCTGGCCCAGGCCGACATCGACGGTGGCCTGATCGGCGGCGCCAGCCTGAAGGCAGCCGACTTCGTCGCCATCTGCCGCGCCGCAGGCTGACACGGCCAAGCGCGCGCGGCCCCCAAATATTCCGGAGCAATCAGAACATGCAGATTTGGATGAACCTTGTGCTGGTGGTGCAGCTGCTGACCGCCATCGTGATGATCGGCCTGGTGTTGGTGCAGCACGGCAAGGGCGCCGACATGGGTGCCTCGTTCGGCAGCGGTGCCTCGGGCAGCCTGTTCGGTGCCACCGGCAGCGCCAACTTCCTGTCGCGCTCGACGGCGGTTTGCGCGGCGGTGTTTTTCGCCAGCACCTTGTCTTTGGCCTTCATGTCGAACAACGCCAGCATGCGCGCACCCACAGAGGGCAGCAGCGTGCTTGACCGAGCTGCCGTGCCCGCCAGCGCACCAGCGGCAAGCGCTGCCGCTGTGCTGCCAGCAGCAGCATCGGCAGCAGGAACCATCCCCACAAAGTGAGCGGCCAACGGTGCGCCACGCGGTCGGCGTTGCATGGCCACAACCCCCTGGCAAACCCGTGGATTGGGGCGTTTTACAGCTAGAATTTGCCGCTGATCGGTGAGCAAAACCTCATGCAAACCGCTCAGTCTTGCAGTGGGCCGGGTCAATCGCCTGGCACCTGTGCCGTCGTGGTGAAATTGGTAGACACGCTATCTTGAGGGGGTAGTGGCGAAAGCTGTGCGAGTTCGAGTCTCGCCGACGGCACCAGTTGGTTTGAAGGCAAGTCAGGCCGCCGTTGGGCGCTGGCTTGCGCGCCCTCCTTCAGTGCAGGAGCAAGAGCGGCGCACCGCAGGTGGCAGATGCACGGTCACTGGCGGCGCGCCTTTTTTTTGGCCGATTGACCGAGACCACCCCGCCGCCCGCCACCATGGACCTGCAACAGTACCTTCCTGTCATCTTGTTCATCCTGGTCGGCGTGGCGGTTGGTGTTGCGCCCCAGGTGCTGGGGTTCCTGCTCGGGCCGCAGCGGCCCGATGCGGCCAAGAACAGCCCCTATGAATGCGGCTTCGAGGCGTTCGAGGACGCCCGCATGAAGTTCGACGTGCGCTACTACCTGGTGGCCATTCTCTTCATCCTGTTCGACCTGGAAATCGCCTTTCTCTTCCCCTGGGCCGTGGCGCTGCGCGACATCGGCGCCGCCGGGTTCTGGGCGATGATGGTTTTTCTCACCATCCTCGTCGTGGGATTTGTCTACGAGTGGAAGAAGGGCGCGCTGGATTGGGAATGATGGCGGCGGGCATGGCAGCACACGGAGAACAGCATGGGCATTGAAGGCGTACTCAAGGAAGGCTTTGTCACCACCTCGGTCGACAAGCTGATCAACTGGTCGAAAACCGGTTCGCTGTG
>JANNMP010000236.1:0-2369 GCA_031398015.1 Burkholderiaceae bacterium | reverse complement strand
CGATTGCCGGCCAGTTGCTGCTGACACCGGTGACCGACAGCGACATGGCGCGGCCGTCGTACCTGGAGAACGCCGACGGCTATGTGCTGACCGCGCCGCTGATGCACTGGTTCTGGGACCACTATGCCGACCCGGCAGACCGCGCCCACCCGTTGGCCTCCCCGCTGCGGGCCAGCAGCCTGGCCGGCTTGCCGCCGGCCTGCATCGTCACCTGCCAGTTCGACCCGCTGCGCGATGAAGGCGCGGCCTATGCCCAGGCGCTGGCTGCCGCTGGTGTGCCGGTGCAACACATCAGCGCGCGTGGCCACACCCACACCTCGGTGACGATGGTCGACGTGGTGGTGTCGGGCGAGCCGGTGCGCGCCCAGATGGCGGCCGCGCTGCGGGGCTTCTTCAGCCGCGACGCAGTGCCGGCCTGAAGCTGGGGCTGAACACGCAGCGGCCGGCGCCGCCACCGCCCCGTGGCTCAGGGCTTGGCCAGCCCGGCCCTGATCAGCAGCGGCTTGACGCTGTTGTAGTAGTTGTCGGCAAACGCGCGGTATTCGCTGGGGTTGCGCTTCCAGGGCACCTGGATGTAGCGCTCCAGCAGGGCCAGCGTGGCCGGGTCGCTGTTGGCCTCGGTGAACGCGTCGTACAGGCTTTGCACGATGGCCGGTGGCAGGTCTTTCGGGCCCACCAGGCCGTAAGGGCTCTGGCCGACGACGTCCACGCCGCGCTCTTTCAGCGTGGGCACATTGGCATAGCGTGGCAGGCGCTGTTCGGTGGCCATCGCCAGGATGCGGCAGCGGCCATCGTCGACAAACGGCCCCCACTGCGACGCGTCGGCCAAAAAGTGGATCTGCCCGGCCAGCAGCGCCTGCATCCATTCGGCGCCACCTTTGTACGGGATGTGGGTGAACTTGGCGCCTGTGGACTGCTCGATCTCGATCATCATCAAATTGCCCGAGCCGCCGATGCCGCTGGTGCCGTAGGTGTATTTTTCAGGCTCGGACTTGCCGGCGGCAAACAGGTCTTCGACCGTCTTCCACGGTGAATCGGCCTTGACCACCAGCGCAAAGGTGTACGACGACAGGCCGCTGATGAAGCTGAAGTCACGCAGCGGGTGCCAGCTCACCTGCTGGTAATGCGGGTAGCGCAGGCTGTTGATGGTGTAGACAGCCAGCGTGTGGCCGTCGGGCTTGGCGCTGGCCAGCGCCGCCGGCGCCAGCGTGCCGGCGGCACCGGAGCGCGCTTCCACCAGCACCTGCTGGCCCAGCACCTTGCCCACCTTTTCGCCCAGCAGGCGCATGTGCAGGTCGGTGATGCCACCCACCGGAAACGGGTTGTAGATGGTGATCGGCCGCTCGGGCTTCCAGCGCGGGGCGCTGGTCTGCGCCAGGGCCAGGCCTGGCGCGCACAGCAAGGTGCCCAGGCCAGCGGTGATGGCGCGGCGGCGGGGGTTGTGCGGGGTGAAATCGGTCATGTCGGGCGGTCTCCGGGTTGCGCAAACCGCATCTGACCAGCAGCAGCCGCTGCAAGCCATGGGGGATGACCAGCAAGCGGCTTGCTGGCACGGTGGTGTATAAACCTGTTTAAACAGCAATGGATGCACCATGACAGAAGCAATCCTGGACATCAAACCCTGGGGCAACAACCTCGGTGTGCGCCTGCCGGCATCGGTGGCGCGTGCCGCCAATCTCAAGGCTGACCAGCGGGTGCGCATCACCGTCGAGGACGGCAAGGTGATCATCACGCCGCACGGCGACAAGCCGTTGACGCTGGATGACAGGTTGGCCCTGTTTGACCCGGCACTGCATGGTGGCGAGGCCATGGCGACGGCGGCTGTTGGCACTGAGGTGTGGTGAGCGCACTGGCGCCAGCGCCCGCGCCGGCAGCGCGCAAGGCATGGGTGCCCGACCGACAAGAGGTGGTCTGGATCGACTGCAACCCCCAGGCTGGCGGCGAGATGCGTGACTTCCATCCGATGCTGGTGCTGTCGCCCGGCAGCTTCAACGCCCGAACCGGCCTGGTCATCGGCCTGCCGATGACGACTGCCGCTTACAACGCCACCAACCCGTTTGCGCTGTCTGTCGGCCCAGCCACCGGGCGCAAGGCTGGCAAGACCAGCTTTGTGCTGTGCCACCAGCCCAAGTCGTTCGACTGGCGCGCGCGCGGTGCCAAACCACATGCCCGCGGCCGGCTGGACGATTTGGCGTTTGGCCAGGCCTGCGCATTGCTCAACCAGATCGTCAGCATCGCCTGACGCGGCTTGCCAGGTCGCCGGTGTGACGGGCCAGGTGGCCGCCATCGCGACAATCCGGCGATGAGCCAATTCGATGACGACAGCCGGGTGACGTTGCTGGCGCCGCAGCCGGCGGCAGGCGGGGCCG
>JANNMP010000205.1:0-4780 GCA_031398015.1 Burkholderiaceae bacterium | reverse complement strand
GCGCAAGTGGGACGTGTCGGTCGCCTGTCTTGTCGAAGTCGGAAAGTCGCGTCTCGAGGCCGTCGGTGAGGTCGAGGAACTTCTTTGCGCATCGACTGCAGCAGCCCGGTGGACACCGCCACCAGGGCCGAGTTCTTGAATGCGCCGGTGGCAAAGGCGTTGGGCGGGCCGTCGTAGATGCCGACCTCGGGCGTCTGGATGCCGGCCTTCTTGGCAAAGGCTTCCACCGTGGCCACCAGCCAGCGGTGGCTGGGGTCGGCCGAGCCGTTGATCAACTGCAGCCGGGTGGTCCACTTGGCCATCGGCTTGCTGATCAGCAGCGAGATCAAGGCGCCGCCGAAGCCCATCACCATGGCAAAGCCCAGCAACCCGGTCACGCTCAGGCCGTTGGCCGTGAGGAACTGGTTCAGGCCCAGCAGATTGACCACCAGGCCCAGCACCAGCATCACGCCCAGGTTGGTCAGCACAAACAAGACAATTCGTTTCATCGCGCAGCCCGCAAAGATGGTGAACACACCGATGGCGGTGATTCTCGGGCCAACGACGCTTCGGTGAAAGGCGGGCCCAGCGATGTCTTGGTTCTGGTTTTCCAGTGCTGTTGCCAGCCTGGCGGTGGCTCAGCCGCCGGCCTGCAGAAAGCTGCGTGCCCAGTCGCCGTACTCGCCTGCGGCCACGCCAGCATGGCTGCCGTCGGCCACCAGCGCGCCGTCGCGCATCAGCAGCACCCGGGCGCCCAGCTCCAGGGCGTCGGCCGGGTCATGGGTGACGATGATTGCGCCCAGGCCGCTGTGCAGCCGGGCCTTCAGGCGCTGCACCAGGTCAACCCGGGTCAGGCGGTCGACATTGCCGAAGGGTTCGTCGAGCAGCAGCAACTGGGCATCGGCCGCCAATGCGCGCGCCAGCGACACCCGCTGCGCCTCACCCCCCGACAGTGTGGCCACGTCGCGGCGGTCCATGTCGGCCAGGCCCATGCCGGCCAGCGCCTCGCGGGCCCGCGCGCGCCGGCTGGCCTGGCTGCCGCTGCGGATGGCAAACGCGGCATTGCCCACGGCATCGAGGTGCGAAAACAGCGTGGCATCTTGAAACGCCAATGCCAGCGCGCGCTGCTCGGGTGGCACCAGCACCTGCTGCGGTGCCGACACGGTCTGCCCGCGCAACAACACGCTGCCCGCATCGGGCGCGTCGAAGCCGGCGATCAGCCGCAGCAGCGTGGTCTTGCCGCTGCCTGACGGCCCCAACAATGCCAGCACTTCACCAGCGGCCATGTCGAACGACACGTTCGACACCACCGACCGGGGGCCGATCAGGCGAGACAGCGAGCGCACAGACAGCATGTTGGGCAGGTCCTGGTGGGTCAACGCCGGGGCACGGTGCCCAGGCGGTGCAGCCGCCAGGCCAGCCAGGCCAGCGGCAGCAGCATCAGCAGCTGGGTGATCAGCACCCAGACGGCGGCGCGGTCCATGTTCTGGTGGCGCGAGAAGGCGTAGATCTTGAGCGCCGGCGAGTTGTAGCCAAAGGCCTGCAGCGTGAGGCTCAGGTCCAGCTCTTTCAGCGATTCGATGAACACCAGGGCCAGGCCCAGCAGCAGTGCCGGGCCCAGGTGGCCGGCAAAGGCCACCAGCCGGGCGCGCACCGGGCCGGCACCGAAGATGCGCGCCGCCTCGATGCTGGCCTGCGGCGTGCGGCGCAGCGCATCCAGCACCGGCAGCATCGCAAACGGCAGGTAGCGCAGCGCTTCGGCCACCACGATCAGCAGCCGGCTGTCGCGCCAGTTGCCCAGCAGCGCGGCGCCCACGCTGCCGTCGCGGCTCATCATCACAAAGGCCAGCGCCAGCACCAGCGGCGGCAGGAAGTAGTTGCTGAGAAACAGCCAGGGCGCCCGCTCGGCCCAGCGCGAGCGCCCACCCGAGCGCAGCAGCAGCACCGTGGCAGCGCAGACCAGTGCCACCAGCAGCGTGGTGCCCAGCGCGGTGCCGGCGGCGTTGAGCATGTCACCGGGGATGGCGGCAAAGCGGGTGCGGTCCCACTTCAGCCAGGCCCAGCGCAGCATCAGCCACTCAGGCAGCCAGAAGCCGACCAGCGAGCACAACCCAACCCAGCCCAGCAGTGCCACGGTGGCAGGGCGGCCCAGCCGCTGGCGCCGGGCGGCGGCTGCGGCCGGTGGCACCGGGTTCTGGTTGATGATCGACGTGGCCGCCCAGGTGGCCGCCAGCACCAGCAGCACGGCCGGCACGGTCATCACCAGCGAGACAACGGCCGCCACCAGCGAGCTTTGGCTGGCCAGCCAGAGGTTGTGCACACCCACGCTCAGGGTGTCGATGCCCAGGCGCTCGGCCGCCGCGTAGTCACCCACCGCCTGGGCGCAGACGATCAGCGCGCTGGCTGTGGCGGGCACCGCATGGCTGGGCAGGTGCACCCGCCAGAGCCGCTGCCATGGCCCCAGGCCCAAGCCGGCGGCCAACTCGCCATAGGCGCTGGGGATGCGGGCGCAGGCCACGCGGAAGACGATGAACACATACGGCGCGCAGGCCAGGCCGTGCAGCAAGGCCAGCGCATGGCGGGTTTCGAGAAACGCCCAGCTGAACGGCACGGTCCAGGTGCCGGCCGTCACATGCGGTGCAAACAGCAGCGGCAGCAGCGCCAGCACCGTCACCAGGCCCCGGCCCGGGAAATCAAAGCGCGCCACCAGCACCGCCGGCAGTGCGCCGATGGCGAACGCCACTGCCGTGGCTTCCAGCGCCAGCCACAGGCTGGTGCGGGCCTGGTGCGGCAGGCTGGTGCTGGCAAAGTGCGCCAGCCAGCCGCCGTCAGACAAGACCGGCAGCGCGGCAACCAGCAAATAGGCCGCCGGCAACAGCGCAGCCATGGCCAGCAGAGTGGCCAACAGCGCGGCCAGCAGGCTGCCGGCCAAGCCACCACCGGGCCGCCAGCGGCGGGCGGGCCAGGCCGCGCCGGGCTCAGCGCTCAGCGTCGAAGCGGATTTCATTGATCAGCTTGATCACCTCGTCGCGCTTGCCTGCCATTTGCGCCAGCGGGATGAAGTCGATCTTGAAGCGGCCGTCGACCAGGCCTTGCTCGGCGCCCAGCTTGACCATCAGCGGGTTGGCCGGCATGTCAGGCAGCACCGAATACTGGCGGGTGCGGTCGACCATCAGCTTCTGGCCGTCGCGGCTGATGATGAAGTCCAGCAGCTGCAACGCCAGGTCACGGTTGGCCGTGGCCTTGGTCAGGCCCACGGCCGAACGCATGATGAAGGTGCCCTTGCCGGCCTGGCTGGGAAAGTACACGCCCAGCGCATCGGCCCAGGGCTTTTGCTCGGGGTTGCCGGCCATCATCGGGTGGTAGTAGGTGTTGATCAGCGCCACATCACACTTGCCCTCATAGATGGCGCGCGCCTGTTCACGGTCATTGCCCTTGGGCGCACGGGCCAGGTTGGCGCCGATGCCGCTGATCACCGCGCGGGCCTTGGCCTCGCCGAACGAGGCATAGAACATGCCGAACAGCGCCAGGTTGTAGTCATGGCTGCCTGATCGCATGCAGATGCGGCCCTTCCATTTGGGCAGGGCCAGGTCTTCGTAGCTCGACAGGTCAGCCGGCTTCACCCGGTCTTTGGCATAGAAGATGATGCGTGCCCGGTAGGCGTCGACCACAAAGCGGCCCGCCGGGTCGCGGAACTCGGGCGCCACCGCTGCCAGCCTGTCGGCGCTGATCGGGTCGAGCAAGCCACGCTGGGCGGCGATGTCGAGCAGCTCGGCGTCCTTGGTGATCACGATGTCGGCTTCGGTGGGGCGCGATTCGAGCCGGTTGACCAGGCCCTGGTCCATGAACACACCTTCGACCTTGGCGCCGGTCTTGGCCTCGAAGGCATCCAGCATGGGCCGCAGCGTGCCCTGGTCGGTGCGGTCGGAGATCAGGCGCAGCACCCGCTGCTGGGCCAGGGCATTGCCGGCCAGGGCCAGGGTGATGGCGGCGGTGAGTGTGGGCAGCAACAGGCGGGTCAGGCGGTGCATCGGGGCAGGCTCCGGTGAGTCGGTTGAGGGCGAAGTCGTTGCGAATGATTCGCTTTCATTCTGGCCTGCCCAGCCAGATTCGCCATCCCCTGCCCACGTGATGCACGCAGGCAGTGGCGCATTCTGGTGGCACGCGCCAGCTCGCCGCCAGGCAGGATTCAACGCCCGGCCAGCGCGCGGCCCCCCGCGATTGCGGGTGGACGCAATCGTCAATACGACTTGGGCAGGCCCAGCACCTTCTCGGCAATGAAGCACAGGATCAACTGCGGGCTGACCGGTGCCAGCCGCGGGATCCAGGCCTCGCGCAGGTAGCGCTCGACGTGGTACTCACGGGCATAGCCCATGCCGCCGTGGGTGAACATGGCCGATTCGCAGGCCCGGAAGCAGGCCTCAGCGCCCAGGTACTTGGCGGCATTGGCTTCAGCCGCGCAGGGTTGGTTGCTGTCATACAGCGTGGCGGCCTTGTGCACCATCAGGTGCGCGGCTTCCAGCTCCATCCAGTTGCGCGCCAGCGGGTGGGCAATCGCCTGGTTCTGGCCGATCGGGCGGTTGAACACCACCCGCTCCTTGGCATAACTGGTGGCACGCGCCAGCGCCGCGCGGCCCAGGCCGATGGCCTCGGCGCCGATCAGGATGCGCTCGGGGTTCAGCCCGTGCAGGATGTACTTGAAACCGTCGCCTTCTTCACCGATGCGGTCTTCCAGCGGGATGCGCAGGTCGTCGATGAACAGCTGGTTGCTGTCGACCGCCTTGCGGCCCATCTTGGCGAT
>JANNMP010000204.1:0-3329 GCA_031398015.1 Burkholderiaceae bacterium | reverse complement strand
CGCGGTATCGATGAAGGGCGCCACCGCGGCGACCATCTCGGCATGCGCCTGTGCGCTCATCTCGAGCGCGCTGACGAAGGCATCGGTCAGCGGCGCATCGGCACCCTTCAAGTGCCGGTGCAAGCGCCACGCGTGGTCCTCGACATCGAAGGTCTTGAAGCTGCCGTCGCCCTCGCGCTTCTTGCGCGTGTAGCGCCAGCTGAAGGGCGGCTCGATGCCGTTGCTGGCGTTATCGGCAAAGGCCAGGCTGATGGTGCCGGTGGGCGCGATCGACAACAGGTGCGAATTGCGGATGCCGTGCGCGCGGATGCGCTCCTTCAGCGCGGGCGGCAGGCGCGAGGCGAAGGTGCCGCCCGACAAATACAGGTCGGCGTTGAAGAGCGGGAAGGCGCCGCGCTCTGCGCCCAAATCAGCGCTGGCGGCATAGGCCGCATCGCGCATCACGCTGGCGATGTGCGCAGCCGTGGCGCGCGCGGCTTCGGTGTCATAGCGCTGGCCCAGCATCACCAGCGCATCACCCAGGCCGGTGAAGCCCAGGCCGATTCGGCGTTTGGCCATGGCCTCGGCCCGCTGCTGCGGCAGCGGCCAGACGCTGACATCGAGCACGTTGTCGAGCATGCGGGTGGCCACGGCGCACACCTCGGCAAAGCCGGCGGCATCAAACGCTGCGTCGGCCGCAAACGGGCGCACCACGAACTGGGTGAGGTTGACGCTGCCCAGGCAGCAGCAGCCATACGCTGGCAGCGGCTGTTCACCGCAGGGGTTGGTGGCGGCAATGGTTTCGCAGTAGCCCAGGTTGTTGTCCTGGTTGATGCGGTCCAGGAACAGCACGCCCGGCTCGGCATGGTTGTAGGTGCTGCGCATGATCTGGTCCCACAGCGTGCGGGCGCGCACTGTGCGGTAGACCCACAGGCCGTCGGCGCGCTGGTGGGCGCCGGCCGATTTCAGCGCCGGGCCGGGCGCGGCCTTGTGCACCAGGTCAAAGCTGGCATCTGCCGCCACCGCCTGCATGAAGGCATCGGTCACGCCGACCGAGATGTTGAAGTTGCGCAGATCACCCGCGTCCTTGGCGCGGATGAAGGCCTGCACATCGGGGTGGTCGCAGCGCAGCACCGCCATTTGCGCGCCGCGCCGGCTGCCGGCCGATTCAACCGTCTCGCAGCTGCGGTCAAACACCCGCATGTAGCTCACCGGGCCCGAGGCGCTGCTCTGCGTGGGCGCCACCCAGGCACCGGCCGGGCGGATGCGGGAGAAGTCATAGCCCACACCGCCACCCCGGCGCATGGTTTCGGCGGCTTCGGTCAAGGCGGTGTAGATGCCGGGCAGGCCATCGTCGGGTTGGGAGATCGAGTCACCCACCGGCTGCACGAAGCAGTTGATCAGCGTGGCCGCCAGCGGCGTGCCGGCGGCTGAGTTGATGCGCCCGGCGGGCACAAAGCCGCGCCGTTGTGCGTTCAGGAACCTGGCGGCCCAGCCGGCGCGCTGATCGGGTGCCTCGGCCTCTGCCAGCGCGCGGGCCACACGCTGGCGCACATGGTCCACCGTGGTCTCGTCGCCCTTGGCGTATTTCTCGGCCAGCACCTCGGCACTGATGGCTTGCGCCGGCAGGTTGGCGCGGCTGGGGCTGGGGTGTTCAACAGGGCTGTCAGCGGGCGCCGCAGCGCGGGTGCGCGGGGGGGCGGTGTGGGGCATGGCGGTGGTCTTTGCAGATGTTTGGGCAGCGGCCTTGGCAAGGCCGAGCTGAAGGTTTATACAGTATTCTCGGCAGCCCGGGCAGGCGCCGGCAACACCCTTTCAACACCATCCACAGGGCTTGACATGGCTGCGCTGGCCGCCCCTTCCAACACCACGGCAGACGCGCCGACCATGCCCGCCTGGCTGGCCGACCTCAACCCGCAGCAACTGGCCGCCGTGCAGCATGGCAGCGCCCCGCTGCTGGTGCTGGCCGGTGCCGGCACCGGCAAGACAGCCACGCTGGCGGCGCGGGTGGCGGCGCTGGTGCTGGCGGGCATCGACCCACACCGGCTGCTGCTGCTGACGTTTTCACGCCGCGCCGCGTTGCACATGGCCCGGCGTGCCGGCGCCAGGCTGCACCAGGCGCTGGGCCTGCGCGCCACCCAGGCGCCGCCGGTGCTGCCCTGGGCCGGCACCTTCCATGCCATTGCCGCGCGGCTGTTGCGTGACAACGCCGCCGCCATCGGTCTGGCGCCGCAATTCAGCATCATTGACCGGGGCGATGCGCAAGACCTGATGGCGCTTGAGCGCCAGGCGCTGGGCCTGGCGGCATCACGCACACGCTTCCCGATGGCCGACACCTGCCTGGCGATCTGCAGCCGCACGCTGAACCGCCAGTTGCCGCTGGCCCAGGTGCTGGCCGATGACTTTGCCTGGTGCAGCGGCTGGCAGGCCGAGCTGATGGCGCTGTTCCGCGCCTTTGCCGCCGCCAAGGCAGCCCAGCAGGTGCTGGACTATGACGACCTGCTGCTGGCCTGGCAGCAGATGCTGGGCGATGTGGTGCTGGCGCAGCAGACCCGCGCGCGCTTCGACGCGGTGCTGGTGGATGAGTACCAGGACACCAACTGCCTGCAGGCCAGCATCCTGCAGCGCCTCAAACCCGACGGCTGCGGCCTGACGGTGGTGGGCGACGATGCGCAATCGATCTACCGCTTCCGCGGCGCCGAGGTCGGCAACATCCTGGGCTTTGCCGATGCATTCGGCGCCCACACCCGCACCGTGCGGCTGGAGCGCAACTACCGCAGCAGCCAGCCGATCCTGGATGTGGCCAATGCGGTGATCCACCAGGACAGCGCGCATGCCGGAAAGCGCCTTTGGACCGACCGCCTGGCCGGCCCCCGGCCGCAACTGGTGCGTGTGGCCGACGAGTTGGCGCAGGCGCGCTGGGTGGCCGATGCGGTGCTGGCCCGCCGTGAAGAAGGCTTGGCGCTGCAGCAGCAGGCGGTGCTGGTGCGCACCAGCAGCCACAGCGCCACGCTGGAGCTGGAGCTGCTGCGCCGGCAGATCCCGTTCACCAAGTTCGGTGGGCTGAAGTTTCTGGAAGCCGCGCACATCAAGGACTTGCTGGCCGTGCTGCGCTGGGGCCAGAACCCACGCTGTATGCTGGCCGCCTGGCGCGTGGCGGTGCTGGTGCCGGGCATCGGGCCGCGTGGAGCGCGGGCGCTGGTCGATGGGCTGGCGGCGGCGGCTGACCCGCGCCAGGCGCTGGTGGCCTACAGTCCACCGCCCGGCGCCCGCGCCGACTGGACAGCGCTGTGTGCGCTGGTCAGCGGCTTGCAGGGCAACGCCAGCCCTTGGCCGGTGGAGATCGACGC
>JANNMP010000182.1:0-21872 GCA_031398015.1 Burkholderiaceae bacterium | reverse complement strand
CTCATGCACCTTGACGCCAGCCGACAGCAGCCGGTCGTACCAGCCGCGGCCGGCGTGCAGCACGGGGGCAAAGTCGCTGCGCGCGGGCAGCACCAGTTGCACATCGACACCGCGCCGGGCGGCGTCGCACAGCGCGTCCACCATGTCCTGCCCCGGCGCGAAATAGGCCATCGTCAGGAACACGCTGCGCTGGGCTGCGTCGATGGCGGTGAGCAGCAGGGTGTAGATGCGGTTCGATGCACCGTCGGGGCTGGACGGGATGATGCGCACCACGTTGCTGCCGGCCGCCACCGGCGCGGCCTTGGCCGCTGGCAGGCCGGCGGGCAAGGCCAGCGTGCCCTCGCAGCCCTGGGCCGCCCAGGCGGCACGCACCAGGTCGTCCAGCGCGGCCACTGCCGGGCCCTTCAACTGCATCTGGGTGTCGCGCCAGCCTTGCTCGGTGGCATCGGCCGGCGGCCTGGCCCGCCCGCCGCGGCCGAACGAGCCTGAGGCATACACGGCGCTGATGTTGATGCCGCCGGTGAAGGCGGTCTCGCGGTCCACGGCCAGGATCTTGCGGTGGTCACGCCGGGTGATGCTCCAGTAGCCCGGTCGCTTGAGCGGGTTGACCGGGTGCAGCGCGCACACCGCCACGCCGGCTTTGCGCAAGGCATCGAAGTATTCCGGTGCGGTGCCGAACGAGCCCAGGTCGTCATAGAGCAGCGCCACTTGCACACCCTGGGCGCGCTTCTTGGCCAGCAGCGCGCCCAGGCGCTGGGCGATGCCGGTGTCCTCGACGATGTAGCTCTGCAGCAGCACGCTGTGGCGGGCCGCCTCGATGGCGGCAAACATCGCCGCAAAGGCGCGCGGCCCGTCGATCAGCAGCTGGGCGCTGTTGTTGGCGTAGAGCTTGACCGTGTCCTCCGGCACGGCCTGGGCCATGGCCGCCAGTTGGCGGTTGAGCACGCTGGCGCCGCCCTGGGCACCCAGCCGGGTCAACAACGCAGCCCGCTCGGCAGCCGACAGCCGGCCGCGGGCGCCGCTGACCTGCACTTGCGCCGCCACGTCGCGCACTGCCGCCCGCTGCTGGCCCGACGCCGGCAGTGGCGGTGGTGGCAGGTCGGCACTGTTGCGCGGCGCGATGCTGGCGCATGAGGCCACCAAAACGACGGCGGCCAGTGCCGCAGCGGCAGTCAGTCGCTGGGCGGTGCGGCCCATGGCGGCCCCGTGTCAGCACCATCTGCCGCCTGCAGCCCGGGCTGCAGCCAGGGCCAGGCGCATTCACAGCCGATCAGTGCCTCGTCAAACACCGACGGCAGTGCCGCGCCAACCACGCCTGGGGCATGGCCCCGGGCAACGGCCCGGCGGCAGTCATCGTCTGGCGCGCGGTGGCTGTGGCTTGACATGCCACCACTGTAGGCAGCGTGCAGCGCGCGCTGCATCGGTGCAGGCGCGCTGCGCGTGTAGGAGGACAAGACATGCCGCGCCCGGGCGCCCTGTCAGACAGCACCACCAAGCCAGGCGCGGCATCCGACGACAGCGCCCACGCAGCGCACGGCCCAGCATCGGGTTTTGACACCCCCGGGGCCAGACCATGACCGACACCTTGCAAAAAGACGATCTGCCGACCTCGTTTGGCGCCCTCAAGCCGGTGGGCCATCTGATGGTTGGTCTGCCGGCCGGCACCGCGCACGATGCGCTGCGCCAGCGGCTGTTGCACGCTGGCTGGCAGGACGACGAACTGCTGCCGTTCACGCCGCGCGAAAGCGTGCAAGAGCTGCAGTCACTGATCGACAACGCCGGTGGTCTGGCCGGCTTCGGCTACGAGATCACGCTGATGCGGCGTTACCTGGACCTGGCGCGCCAAGGTGTGCGCTGGCTGCTGGTCAAGGTCGACGGCACCGAGGGTGCCGCCCGCGCGGCCGAACTGGCGCGCGGCGAAGGCGCACTGCTGGCGGTGCACTACCGGCTGCTGACGGTTGAAGAGCTGATCTGAGGCCAGACCTCAGACCGCCGGCGTGGCCGGCTGCGGCAGCCCCCGCCGCGAGCCCAGCGCATGGGCATAGACCCAGGTGAACTCGGCGCCCAGCAAGAAAATCTGCGCCGAGTAGTACACCCACACCAGCAGCACCACCACCGAGCCGGCGGCGCCGAAGCCGGCCGTCACCGCCACCGTGTCCAGGTAGATGCCCAGCAGCAGCCGGCCGACGGCAAACAGCGCAGCGGTGACCAGCGCGCCCACCCACACGTCAGACCATTCGATGCGCACCCGCGGCATCAGCTTGTAGATCAGCGCAAACATCACCGCCACCAGGGCCAGGCCGCTGACCTGGTTGAGCACCGTGGCGGTCAGCTCCCAGCCGGCAAACTGCGGCGCCCACCAGCGCTGCAGCGCGGCCAGCGCGGCACTGAGCACCAGCGAGACCATCAGCAAAAAGCCCAGGCCCAGGATCAGCCCGAACGACAGCACGCGGGCGCGCAGCAGTTGCCACAGGCCACCCGCCGGGCGCGCCGGTGCGCGCCAGATGCGGTCCAGCGTGTTCTGCAGCTCGGCAAACACGGTGGTGGCGCCCAGCAGCATCAGGCCCACACCCAGCACCGTGGCCAGCAGGCCGTCGGCCGGCTGGCTGACACCCTCCAGCATCTCCTGCACCGCCGCCGCACCCGCTGTGCCCACCAGGCCCTGCAACTGGCCGAAGATTTCGCCACGCGCCGCCTCGGCACCAAACACCAGGCCGGCCACGGCAATCACGATCAACAGCAGCGGCGCCAGCGAGAACAGCGAGTAGTAGGCCAGCGCCGCACCCTTGCTGGCGGCGTCGTCGTCGACCCAGGCCAGCACCGACTGGCGCAGCAACAGCCAGGCGCTGGCCAGCGTGGACGCGGCGGTGGCGGTGGCGGTGGGCCCAGCGCTGGTGGACGCAGCCGGGGCCGGTGTGGTGGCAGTTTTCATGCGGTGGCAGCGCCGCTGGACATGCCCAGCACGCCCACAGCGCCGGCCTGCGCCTCTGGGGCAGCGGTGGTTGCGGTTGCGGTGGTGGTGGCGGTGGCGTCGGTTGCGGTGGCGCTGGCAGTGGTCGTGGTCGTGATGGCCGCCATCAGGTCAGCCGCCATCGCCTCCAGCAGGCGCAGTTCGCGCGCATCGAGCTGGCGTGGCTGCTTGTCCATCACGCACAGCGTGCCGATCACAAAGCCATCCGCCGTGCGCAGCGGCGCACCGGCGTAGAAGCGCACGCCGGCCTGGTTCAGCAGCGGGTTGTCGGCAAAGCGCGGGTCGCGTGCGGTGTCGCTGACCACCAGGCTTTGCTCGAGTGCCACCACCCAGCCGCACAGCGCCTGCGCACGCGGGCTGCTGCGCTCGGCATCGGCCTGGGCATCACCCAGGCCAGCCACGCCCTGCCACACCTGGCAGTCGGCATTGACCAGCGAGACCATGGCCAGCGGTGTGTCGAAGATGTCAGCCGCACGCAGCGCGGCGCGGTCCAACAGGCTGCGCATGCCAGGTGCCAGCGCGCCGCTGGCGTGCAGGGCCTGCAGGCGCTGGGCCTCGCGCGCAGCGTCGATCGGCGGCAACGCCGCAGGCTGCGCGCTGCCGTCCAGCGCCGTCAGCGCCTGCACGTTCTGCAGCGCTTCATCCAGCGTCACGGCCACCGCATCCACCCCCAGCTGCTGGGCCATGCCGGGTGCCAGCAGCGCGGGCGACGGGTTCCACAGCGCGGCCACCAGGCGCAGGCCCGGCAGGCGCCGGCGCAGGCGCCGCGCCACATAGCGCACATGGGCCTCGGGCGTGGCGCTGAAGTACGACAGGCAGACCACCTGCACGCCGGCCAGCGGCAGGCTGCCGATCTGCGCCGGTGCCACCGTGCCCGCCGGCAGGGCCCGCGCCGGCACGCCCTGCAGCGCCAGGGCATGGGCCAGCATGTCGGCGGCCAGTGTGTCCAGCTCCCAACGCGCGCCGATGCACAGCACGCTGGCGCCTGTGCCCTCGGGCAAATCAGGCACCGGCTGCTCGACGCGCAAGTCAGCCACCAGCGCGGCCATGCCGGTGGCCACGCGGTGGCGGTGTTCGGCACTGGCCACGCGCACATGGTCATTGGCGGCCAGGCACAGCGCTGGCACGGCCACGCTGCTGTAGAAGCTGCCGGCGTCAACGGCGTCGTTGCCCAGCTCGATGGCTTCTTCGACATCACCGGCCAGCAGGCGCTGGTAGAGCCGGGTGGGTGGGTCGAACACCGGCTGGTTGCCCAGCAGCACGTCCAGCCAGGCCAGCGCCGGCACATGGCGGCCCAGCACCGCCAGGCACACGGTCAGCGGCGTGGCCAGGATCAGGCCCACCGGGCCCCAGATCGCCGTCCAGAACACCGCCGAGACAATGATCGACATCGCCGACAGCCCGGTGCTGGCGCCATACAGCCAGGGCTCGACGATGTTGTTGCTGATCAGCTCCAGCACCAGCACCAGCGCCAGGGTCCACAGCAGCATCTGCCAGCCCGGGTCGACCGCAAACGCCAGGCTGAGCGGGAACACCGCCGCCACCAGCGGGCCGATGTAGGGCACGAAGCGCAGTGCCGCCGCCAGCAGGCCCCACAGCACCGCGCCGGGCACGCCGATCAGCGCCAGGCCGGCGGCCATCGGGATGCCGTAGCTCAGGTTGACCAGCAACTGCATCGTCAGGTAGCGGCTCAGCCGCCGGCCGGCCTCGGACAGGGCGTCGGTGGTCAGCTGCAAATGGCCGCCGGCCAGACGCAGCAGCCGGTCACGCAGGTCATTGCGGTCGAGCAGGATGAAGAACATGAACACCAGCACGATGCCGGCCGTGCCCACCGGCGCCAGCACCGATTCGGCCGTGCCCATCGCGCTTTGCCAGGCCGACTGCACCGGTGGCGCCAACTGCACCCGGGTGGTGGGCGTGGTGTCCTGGGCGCGGGCACTGCCGGCCACCGGCTTGTCCAGCGCGCGCCGGGTGGCGTCAAGCTCGTCGCCGACCACGCTGGCCAAACGCGCCATGCCGTCGAGCGGGCCGCGCTGCGACACCAGTTGGCGCAGGTCACGCAGCTTGGCACGCACGGTGTTCTGGTAGGTCGGCAGATCCTTGCTGAGCTGCACGATCTGGCCACCGACAAACAGCGAGCCCGCCCCCAGCACCGCCAGCGTCAGCAGCATCACCAGCACCACCGACGCCGCACGTGGCAGGCCCCAGCGGCGCAGACGGGTGACCAGTGGGTCGAGCAAAAACCCCAGCAGCGTGGCCAGCGCCAGCGGCACGATGACGTCGCGGCCGAAGTACAGCACCGCCACCACCATCAGCGAGACCAGCACCGTCACCGCCGCCATCGGCGTGCGCGCAGCGCCAGGCGTGTCCGCCACCAGGGGCGGCGGCGCAGCAGCAGGGGTGCTGGGGTCAGGTGACATCAGGCGACATCAGGCGGGAGGCAGCCGCTGCACGAACTGCTCAAAGCTGGTGCCAAACTGCGCCGGGCGCTCGAAGTACGGCATGGCGCCGGTGTCAAAGACGTCCACCGTCCAGTGTGGCCGCGGGCCCAGCGCGGCCAGGCCGTCGAAGTCGGCAAACTCGCCGCGTTGGCCATGCGCCAGCCACACCGGCTGGCGCAATTTGGCATACAGGCTGGCCACGCCACGGGTGAACAGCGCACCGGCGATGAAGGCATATGGCGCATGGCAGGCGCCGGGTTGGCGCACCGATTTCAGGTTGTAGGCCAGCAGGCTCTCGTCGATGTAGGGCGAGCCCCAGGTGCGTTCGAGAAAGTGGCGCATTGTGGCTTCACGCGTCAGCAGCTTGAACAGCGGCCCGGCCCAGGGGCCGCGTTCGAGCAGCGCCCGCAGCCAGGGCTTGTCTTTGCTGCGGCCGTCTTCATAGCGCTCGGGCCGGTCTGATTCGAGCCCGGTGGGGCTGACCAGGGCCACGCTGCGCACACGCTCGGGTTGGCCCAGGGCCACCTGGGTGGCGAATTCACATGACAGCGACACCGCCATCAGGTCCACACGCTGGTGGAAACCGGCTTGCTGCAGGTGCGCCAGCGCGCGGCCGATGCTCTGCGCCATCAGCGCCGGCGTGTAGACCATGCGGCCGCGTTGCGAGGCGCCAAAACCCGGCAGGTCCAGCGCCAGCACCGGCCTGGTGTTGCGCCAGCGGTTGAACACCGGCCGCAACTCGGCCGCCGACGCTGCGGCATTGATGCTGTGCACCAGCAGCAGCGGATGCAGGTCCGCCGTGCTGCCGCTGGCCACCGGCATCGACAAGTAGGCCGCCAGGCGCGGCCCGGCGCCGCCGATCAGCCGGCGGTCAGCGTCCAGCGCATGTGGCAGCTCGGGCACCGGGGCGGCATTGGACGGGTCGGCAAGCTGGTCGCGCCGCGTCTGGGTTTGTGGCGGGGTTTGTGGTGGGGTTTGTGGCGGTGTATGCGGCGGCGTGTGTGGCGGCGTGTGTGGCGGGTTTCGCTGCGGTGACGTGGTGGGCATCGATGGCTCCTGCATGGCTGGGGTGGCTTGGCCGCGCTGCACCTGGCCTTGCCTGCAATGCTGCAATGCCAGCGGCGCTGCACCTGTCGGCGGGGCGCGGCTTGCGGCGTAGGACGCGGCCCAACCTCCAGCGGCAGGCCCGGCCCGGCGCACGCTGCCCAGCACACGCTGCCCAGCACAATCGCCGCATGACCCCCGAGACCGTGGCCCAGGCACTGGCAGCACACCATCTGTGGGCAGTGGCCGGCACGGCCGCGCTGGCCTGGCTGGCGCTGCTGGGTGTGTTGCGCCTGCTGCGCCACACCAGGCTGGGCCGGGGTGGTGGCGCCCTGCTGCTGGTGTTGGGCCTGCTGGCCTGGGCAACGCTGGCCATGCTGGCCCTGGCTGCCGTGCAGGCACCGGCCAGCGCCTGGCTGCTGCGCCTGGACTTGGCGCTGTTGCAGGCGCTGCCGGCACAGCTGTCACCCACCGCGATGCGGGCCTGGTCACTGGTCACCCATGCCGGTGACGCCCAGCTGCTGACGCTGCTGGCCGCAGCGGTGGCGCTGCTGCTGGCCTGGCGGCGCCAGCACGGGCTGCTGGCGCTGTGGCTGCTCACGCTGGCTGGCAACGGCCTGTTGATCCGCGCCACCAAGGCCACGGTGGAGCGCTTGCGGCCGCTGCATGGGCATGACTGGCCGGTGGTGATCAGCGGCAGCAGCTTTCCCAGCGGCCATGCCGGCGCGGCCACCGTGGTCTGGGGTCTGGGCGCCTGGCTGCTGGCGCGCTGGCTGCCACCGCGCTGGCATGGCACGGCGCTGCTGGCGGCCGTGCTGCTGGTGGTGGCGGTGGGCTGGAGCCGGGTGCTGCTGCAAGTGCACCATGCCAGCGACGTGCTGGCCGGCTGGCTGGGTGGCCTGGTGTGGCTGGGGCTGTGCCTGGCGGGTTTTTCAGCCTGGGCCGGCTGGTTGCAGCGGCGCGGCGCAGCGCCAGGCTGACAGCGCGCGGCTGGCTCAGCCGCTGCTGGTGGTCAGCGGCAGTGGGTCGGGCATGGCCGGCAGGTTGGGGCCGGCGCCGGCCACCGGCGCCGGCTGCGGCACCTGCCGCACCACCAGCACGGTGCCGTCGGGCAGCGACGCCCAGTCGACCCAGTGGCCGGCGGCCAGCACGCGGCGCTCATGTGGGCGCACGTGTGGGCGCTCGTGTAGGCGCTCGTGTGGGCGCTCATGCGGGCGCTCATGCGGGCGCTGCAGCAGGCTGTCGGCGGTTGTGCCGCTGCTGCCGGTTGCGGCCAGGCCAGGCTCGCGCTCGATGCGCACCTCCACCTGGCGGCCGGCACTGTGCAACACCACGCTGGCCGCAGGCCAGTGGCTGGGCAGCGCGGGCCGCACGGTCAGCCGGCCATGGGCCAGCACCACACCGCAGACCGATTCGACCGCCGCACGTGACAGCCAGCCGGCGGCGCCGGTGTACCAGCTCCAGCCGCCACGGCCCACCCAGGGCGGCTGGCTGTAGACGTCACCAGCCATCACATACGGCTCCAGCGCATAGGCGTGCCCACGGGCTGTGGCCTCGCTGGCCTGGCCGCCATGCGCAGCGCCGGCACCGGCCCAGCGGTGCGCCGGGCTCAGCAGCGTGAACACCTGCCAGGCGGCGTCGGCCTGGCCCAGCTTGGCCAGCGCCATCAATGCCCAGACGCCGGCATGGCTGTACTGGCCGCCGTTTTCACGCACGCCGGGTGGATAGCTCTGGATGTATCCGGCGCTTGGCTGGCTGTGCTGCAGCGGCGGGTCGAGCAGGCGCACCACGCCTGCATCGGCATCGACCAGCAGGCGCTGGGCGCTGGCCATGGCCTGCTGGGCGCGCTTGGGCTGGCCGGCGCCCGACAGCACGGCCCAGGCCTGGGCGATCAGGTCGATGCGGCATTCGTCGTTGCCGGCAGCGCCCAGCGGCGTGCCGTCGTCGAAATAACCGCGCCGGTACCAGGCGCCGTCCCAGCCCGGGCCGTCGAGTGCCAGCACCCAGCCCTGGCGGGCCCGGCCCCAGGCGGCAATGCGGGCACTGTCGCCGCGCGCGGTGGCCAGCGGCAGCATGGCATCGACCACATGGCACAAGAACCAGGCCAGCCACACTGATTCACCGCGGCCCTGGTGGCCGACGCGGTTCATGCCGTCGTTCCAGTCACCGGTGCCCATCAGCGGCAGGCCGTGCTGGCCCACGCGCAGGCTGTGGTCGATGGCGCGTGCGGCGTGCTCGTAAAGGCTCGCGTGTTCGGCGCTGGGCTGCGGGCTTTCGTACACGTCTTCCTGGCCGGCGGGCACGGCGCTGCCGTCCAGGAAAGGGTGTTGCTCGTCGAGCAGCGCCAAATCACCGGTGCAGGCATGGTGGTGCGCCAGCGCCAGCGGCAGCCACAGCAAGTCGTCCGAGAAATGCGTGCGCACGCCGGCACCACCGGGCATGTGCCACCAGTGCTGCACGTCACCGGCAGTGAACTGGCGCTGCGCATGGCGGCGGATTTGCGCCGCCAGCAGTGCCGGGGCACGGCTGGCCATGGCCATCGCGTCCTGCAACTGGTCACGAAAGCCGTAGGCGCCGCCGGCCTGGTAGAAGCCGGCGCGGGCCCACAGCCGGCACACCACCGTCTGGTAGGGCAGCCAGTGGTTGGCCAGCGCGTTGAAGGCTGCATCGGGGGTCTGCACCTGCACCGGCGCCAGCAGGCGCTGCCACTGGGCACGCTGTGCGGCCAGGCGCGCAGCCGGGTCCAGCCCCCAAGCATCGGCCAGCAACTGCTGCGCTGCGTCGGGGCTGGCGGCATGGCCCAGCAACACGGTGAGCTGCAGCGCCTGGCCGGGCTGGCTGACCAGGCTGATGCCGAGTGCGGCGCAGGGGTCCAGCCCCTGGCCCTGGCGCCGGCCCAGGCGCTGCGGCAGCACCAGTTGGCCACCGGCACCATGCAGCTCGCGGCGGTCACAGGTCCAGTCATCGGCGGCCAGCATGCTGCCCGGCAGCGGGCTGCTGGCCTGACCATCGGGCAAGGCAGCAGCCGGGGCATCCCCCGGCTGCTGCGGGCGCAACGCCAAGAACGCGGTGGCGCCGCCCATGCCACCAAAGTGGTCGAGCTGGGTGGCCCGCAGCGCCAGCTGGGCGCCGGGCAGGCGCAGGCCCTCGCCGCTGGCCGCGGGCTGCCAGGGCATGGCCTGGGCCAGCACGGTCAGGCGCGCACTGCGCTCGCCACCCATGGCCCAGGCGGCCACGGCCACCAGGCGCAGCCGGCGTGGCCGGCCCGCCGCCTGGCGCAGCTCGAGCTGCAGTTGCTTGACCGCTGTTTGCGCGTCCACGCACCAGGTCAGGCCGATGTCCAGCCCGTCCAGCCGCTGCTGCATGCGGCTGAAGCCCAGGCCATGCGTCACGGTGCGCGCCGCGCCGCCGCGCAATACCTGGCCCAGCGGCCAGACGCGCTGGCTGTCTTGGTCATGCAGCAGCAGCCATTCGGCCGGTGGGTCGCTGAGGGCGTCGTTGGACCAGCCGGTGAGCTGGTGCAGGCGGCTGTTGCCGGCCCAGGTGAAGCCGCTGCCGACCTCGGACACCTGGCAGCCGAAATCGGGGTTGGCCAGCACGTTGACCCAGGGCCTTTGCGGATGGCGCCGGGGCGAGACGTCGAACACCACATCGCTGGCCGCACCGCTGAACTGGTGCAGCGGCGCGCTGGCGCCATGCTGCACCCGGTCAGTGGGCCACAGCGGCTGCAGCACATGGTGGGGCACGGCGCGCTGGCGGGCCTGGTCACGCGCCAGGTCATCGCCGAGGCGGTCCATCTGCTGGGCCAGTGAGCGGCCGTCGGCCTGCAGCCGCAGCCGTGCCAGGCTGTTGAGGGTGTGACGCTCGTCGGCGCTGAGTGCGCTGTCGACCAGCAGGTGCAGCACACCGCGCCAGGCCAGCGGCACATGGGCATGGCGCTGGGTCAGCCGGTCACGCAGTTGCACCAGCTGGTGCAGCACCGGTGACAGGTACGACGGCGGCTCGGCATTGAGCACCACCAGGTCAACACCCAGGCCGGCGGCGGTCCACAGCCGCATGGCTTTTTTCAGCGCCAGCACCAGGGCCAGGCCGTCTTCAACGGCGATGCTCACCAGCACGATCGGCCGGTCGCCCGACAGGCCGTGGCGCCACAGCAGGCGGCGGTCGCAGCGCGGCGGCAGTACCGGGCTGCGCTGGGCCAGCGCCGCCGGGTCAGGCGGCGGGTCGCGGTGCACCAGGTTGGTCAGCCAGGTGTTGACACGCAGCAGCGCAGCCCAGGTGTCGGTGTCGAACTGCAGCTCATGCTGCAGGATGCCGGCGCGGGTGTGCGACATGCTCGACGCCCGCACCGGGCTGCCGGGCTGGCGGTATTTGTCGACCAGCGCGGTGAGGGTGTCCAGGCTGCGGCTGGCGGCGCTGCAGAAGGTCAGCTGGCGGCTGCCACCGGCGGGCACGCTGAACTGCAATTGCAGCGCAGCCACCGGGTCGAGACCGGTGTCGAGCAACTGGCCGGGTTCTGGCGCGGTGCTGGCGCTTTGCGCATCGGCGGTGGCCGGCACCACGGCAAAGCCGCCCTCGCCCAGCGGCCGGGCCGGCTGGCCATAGCGCCCCAGCCAGGCGGCGCGGTCAACGCAGGGCTGCAGATTGGTGACGGCCAGGCCGGCCGGCGCCAGGCCACCCAGCACCCCGTCGGCCAGGGCCAGAAAGTGCACCGCCCGCATCGGCTGCTCATCGGCCAGGCGCGGCTGGCGGCGCAGGTACAGCGCCTGCTCTTGCGCCACCCAGCGGGCCTGCAGAAACAGGTTGGAGAACGCCGGGTGTGCCTCATCGGCGCGCTGCGGTGCCAGCGTGGGCTCGGCCACCGCGCACAGGTCCAGCATGATGTCGCTGTGGCCAGTGTTGACCAGCACCACCTGGCGCAGCTCGATGTCGTCTTCAGGGCTGACCCAGACGGTGCAGCTGGCCTGCAGATCGGGCCATTGCGCCTCGAACACCACGCGGTCGAGCTGCAGCCGGGCGCTGTAGCGTGCTGCCGGGTCGGGCGCGGGGTGGGCGGTGAGGCTGTGCCACATGTCGGTGCCAGCGGTCTTGCCGAGTGGATCGACGCGGCGCAGATACAGCCAGTGGCCCTGGTCGTCGCGCAACAGGTCGTCGCGGCAACGCGTCAGGCCGATGCCGTCCCACTGGCTGTGGCCGGCGCCGTTGCTGCGCAGCACCACCGCATGGCGGCCGTTGCTCAGCAACTGGGTGGCCGGCAGGGCATCGGTGAGCGGCTGCACCGTGGCCACCAGGCGCGCACTGCGGGTGCGGCGTGCCACCGGCAGCGGCGGCGGTGGCAGCAGGCGTGGCACTTCACGCGGGGCGCGTTCATGCAGCAGCACGGCGGTGGCGCGCAGCACCGGGTCAGCCATGGCCCAGCGGCGCAGCAGGCCAGCGGTCAACAGATTGGCCAGCGCCGCCAGCGACATGCCCTGGTGGTGGGCCATGAAGCTGTGCACCAGCACGCTGCTGCTGCCGTCAACCTGGCGCCGCGGCGTGTGGTCGATGGCCTCGACAAACCCCAGCGTGCGGCGCGCGCCTTCGGTTTGCAGCAACCGCAGGTTGGCCAGCGCAGCAGCGGGGGCCACCATCAGCGCCAGCACGCTGGCGTAAGGCGCGATCACCCGCTCATCGGCCGGCGTGCGGCGCAAGGCCAGCAGGGCCACGCCCTGCGGACCGTATTGGTAGGCCTGGGTGTGGTCTTGCCCGGCGATGGCCGATTCAGAGATGCCCCAGGCCGTGCCGTGGCCCAGCGCCTCTTGCTGCTGCGCCACCACCGCGCTGTGGTTGCTTTGCTGCAGCACGCTGCCGGGCGGCTCGTCGAGCAGCAGCGTGGGCATCAGGTATTCGAACATCGAGCCCGACCAGGATTTGAGCCCCACGCGGGTGCCGCAGGCAAAAAACGGCCGGCCCAGCGCGCCCCAGTGCAGCGCCGGCACATCGCCCTTGCCGATGGCCACCAGGCTGGTCAGGCGCGATTCACTGGCCAGCAGGTCGTAGTGGCTGTCGTCCAGCTGATGGCTGTCGACCCGCCAGCCGATGTGCAGCAGCTTGCGCTCGGCGTCGTACAGCATGCGGTAGTCAGGCGCCAGGGCCAGCGCCCGGCAGCGTGCGGCCAGGCTGCGCAGCGGCGCGGCCAGCGCGGCCGTGCCGTCGATGCGGTCGGCCAGCAGCGAGCCCAGCGTGCGCAAGTGGTCCATCAGCAGCCAGGGCAGGTTGTCGTCGTCGCCATGGCGGTGCAGGTTGAAGGCATCGAGCGCATGGCGCGCCGCCTGCAGTTGCTGCTGCAGGGCCTGCAGGCCAGCGGCATCGGCCGGCCAGGCGGTGAGCGCACTGACATCGGCCAGCGGCTGCAGGCTGGGCGCGCCGGTGAGCACCGGCCGCAGCGGCGCCAGACGCTGCTGTGACAGGGCCAGCGATTCGGGCAGCGCCGTGCCGCTGGGTGCCTGGGCAGCCGCCGGCGCATCGGCGAGGGTATCGGCCAGGGCATCGGTCAGCGCATCGGCCAGGGCCAGGCACGCCTGCGCCGTGGCCAGCAGCATCGCCGAGCAATTGCCACTGTCCACGGTGGACACATACGGCGGGTTCAGCACTGCCAGCGTGCGGGTGTCGATCCAGTTGTAGAAATGGCCGCGGTGGCTGGGCAGGCGCTCCAGCGTGTCCAGCGTGGCGCCCAGGCGCTGCACCAGCTCATGCCGGCCGATGAAACCCAGCGCCTGCGCGGTGGCCACCGACAGCAGGTACATGCCGATGTTGGTGGGCGACGTGCGGTGGGCCACCATGGTCTGCGGCAGGTTGGGCGACACCATCTGCACGTTGTCGGGCGGCAGGTGGTGGTCATCGGCGCCCACATGCTGCTCATAAAAGCGCCAGGTGTCGCGCGCCAGGCCCAGCAGCCAGGCGCGGTCAGTGCCGTCCAGCTGATGGGCGTCGCCGGGCATTGCCTGCGGCCAGCTGGCAATCCAGCTGCGCAGTGGCCGGCTGGCCAGCCAGATCCACAGCGGCGCGGCGGCCCACAGTGCCAGCAGCGGCCAGGCGGCGGCCGCCACCGGCGCACCGAACCAGGCCGCCGCGCCCAGCGCCAGTCCCAGCAGTGCAGCGGCGGCCGGCACACGGCGGTGCTGTTGCACAAGCGACGGCAAATCATGGCGGGCGGCGGCCTGGGCAGCGGCGGCGGTGGTCCAGGCCAGCAGGTGGCGGCGCGACACCACCTGGCGCCACAGCGCGCGCACGATGGCATCACTGAACATCAGCGCCTGCTGCAGCAGCAGCGCCAGTTGCCAGGCGGCCATGGCCAGTGCCCGGCCAAGATCAGCCCCGGCATGGCGGAAGAACAGGCGCAGTGCGATGTCGTCGCGGCTGGGCGCCAGGCCGGCCAACGCACCCAGCAGCGGCCCGGCGCTGAAGGCCGCCGCCACCACGCCCAGCGCCAGCGCCAGCGGCAGCACGCCGCTGGCCAGCACCAGCAGCAGCAGGGCCAGCGACAGTGGCGCCACCAGCGTGCGGCGCAGGTTGTCGACCATCTTCCAGCGGTTGATGGCAGCCAGCGGCCAGCGGCGCGGCCGCAGCAGTGATGGCCACAAAAACGGCAGCAACTGCCAATCACCCCGCGCCCAGCGGTGCACGCGGGCATTGGCCACGTCGGCATGCACCGGCGCGTCTTCAACCACGCTCAGGTCACTGACCACGGCGCAGCGGGCCAGGCTGCCTTCGAGCAGGTCATGGCTCAGCACCTGGCCGTCGGGCAGGCGCTGGTGCAGCGCGGCGTGCATGGCCTGCACATGCAGCAGGCCCTTGCCGCTGAAGCTGCCTTCACCGAACACGTCCTGGTACAGCTCGGAGCTGGCGGCGCTGTAGGGGTCGATGCCGCATTGGCCGGCAAACAGCCAGTGGTAGCCGGTGGCCGTGCCCGCCGCCGGCAGCGGCGTGACCACACGTGGCTGCAGGATGCCGTAGCCCGCCGTCACCCGCCGCTGGGCGGCATCGAAGCGCGGCTGGTTCAGCGGGTGCGCGGCCACGCCCACCAGCGCGCGCAACTGGCCGGGCGGCAGGTCGGTGTCGGCGTCCAGCGTCAAGATGTAGCGCACACCCGGCGCCACTTGGCTGAGTGGGCCCAGCGCAATGAACGGCTGCGCCGCCGGCTCGGCGATGGCCTGCACCAGTTGCTCCAGCTTGCCGCGCTTGCGTTCCCAGCCGATGAATTGCTGCTCGGATGTCGACCAGCGCCGGGCCCGGTGCAGCAGCAAGAAGCGCAGCGGCGCACCGTCGGCCACCGGGTGACGGGCATTGAGCGCAGCCAGCGCAGCGGCCGCCGCGCGCAGCAGCGCCGCGTCGCCCGGCAAGCTGGCGCTGGGGGCGTCGGCAAAGTCACTGAGCAGTGCCCATTGCGCATGGGCTTCGGGGTTGGCGGTGTGGTGTTGTTCAAGCTGGCGCACCAGCGCATCGATGCCGTCGGCCTGCGCCAGCATCACCGGCATCACGCCCAACACGCGGTGGGCGGCGGGGATGCCGTCGGCCAGCGCCAGCCGGGCCAGGCGGGTGGGCCGGCGTGATTCGCTGATCCAGCGGTTGACCACCGCCACCACCGCTTCGCTGACCGGCCCCAGCAGCAGCAGCGCGGTGAGTGCCAGCAGCCAGGCTGGCGTGTTGGGCGCGGCATGGCGCTGCAGCAGCCAGCCGGTACCGGCGGCCACCAGGCTGGCCAGCACCAGCAGGTAGCCCAGCGTGCTGGCCTGCAACGCGCGGCCGGCATGGGCAGCCCACCAGCGTGTGGGCAAGCCCAGCGCCTGGCGCAGCGCCGGCTGGCCGGGGCCACGCCACCAGTGGGCCGGTGCGGCGGCCGGGTCATCGCCATGCGCTTGTTGGGCAACTGCATGTTGGGCAACTGCATGTTGGGCGACTGCATGTTGGGCGGCTGCATGGTGGGCGACTGCATGTTGGGCGGCTGCATGGTGGGCGGCGGTCAGTGCCTGCACGGCCTCGGCAACACGCAGCTCACTGCAACCGGCCTCGCGCGCCAGCCGTTCCACGGCATGCAGGGTGTCGTCCTGGCAGTCTTCACGCTCGGCGGCAAACACGGGGCAGCGGGCCAAGGTCAGCATGGCGGCATTGCTGGCCTGGAACATCTGGCGCCAGTTGACCCGGTCGAGTGCGCGCAGCGTGGTGATGGCGTTGCGGATGCTCTGGTGGTCTTCGGTGGCCTCGGCCTGCTGGCGCGCCTGCAATGCCGACGCATCGACCAGATGCAGCGACAGCCAGGCCTGCAGCACCCGGCTTTGATCGCTGGGCAGTTCATCTTCACGCTGCTGCAGTTGCAGCAAGAACGCATCGGCCACGCCACGGCGCTGCAAGGCCTGGCGCAGGCTGTCCAGGTCAGCCGCCTGGCGATGGTCATCGGCTTGATCGACCCACTGGTGGGCAATGTCACGCGCCACCTGCTGCAGCACGCTGCGCTCGGCCAGGCGGCGCAGGTTCTCCAGCAGCACCACCCGCAGCGTGCTGGGCAGGGCCCACAGCTCGGCCAGCGTCAGCGCGCGCTGCTGTTGATAAGCCCGCAGATACGCGGCCAGCAAATCGGTGTCCAGGCCGCTGTCGGTGTGCGCCACCCAGGCCCAGGCCACGCTGTAGATGCGCGGCAAACCGGCCAGCGGCTCATCACGCAGGCGCGGCAGCAACTGGAAAAAGCTGCGCGGCAGGTTCTGCCGCACGGTCTGCAATTGCTCGTCGAGCAGGTTGGCGCTGTCGATCAGCCACAGCGCGCCCGGGCCCAGGTGCCAACCTTCGCGGGCATGGCGCTCGAGCAGCGTGCGGGCGCGGCGCAACACGCCGATGTTGTCGCGCAGGCGCGGAAAAAACGCCTTGCTGCGCCAGCGTGGCGACACCACTTCATGCGTGGTGGCCAGGCTGCTGCCATGTTGCTCGAAGCGCGCTTGGCCGAACAACATGGCGCGGATCGGCGGCTCGGGCAACTGGGCCAGGCCGGCCAGTTCGTCTTGCAGGCGGGCCAATGCAGTGGCGGCAAACGCCGTGGCCGACACAGCATCGTTGCCCGCCCCGAGGCTGCCACCGGCGGCCGTGGCGCGCACGCCCGCCCGGTTCATGGCTCAGCCGACGCTCAATGCCAACAGCAAGGCTGCCACGCTGACGGTGGTGATGAAGCGTGGGCCCACCAGGCCATGGGCCCGCTCAGCCAGCGCGGCAGCGCCGAACCAGCGGCTGCGTGCCGCATGGCAGTGTTGCAGGTGGCGCACCAAGGCTGGTGCGGGATCGATCGCCAACAGCAGTGGCGCGCGCAGGGATGTTGATCGCGAAGTCATGGTCGGCTCGGGGGCTCGGGTATTGGCGTGCTCGGATGGCCAGCCGCTGTGCGGCGCTTGGACGCGCAGCGCGCACAGCGCGCCGGCGGTCCAACCGATCAACCGCGCACTTCGAGCCGGTTGTCCACGCCGGTGACACCCTTGACAGCCTGGGCCAGCCGGGTGGCACGCTCGCGTGCGTCGGTGCTGGGTGCGGTGCCACGCAGCACCACCTTGCCACCAGCGGTGTCGACGTCGATCTTCAACGCGCTCAGCGTGCTGTCCTTGGCCAGCTCGGCATTGACACTGGTGGTGATGCCGGCGTCGGTGAGGGCCTGGCCGGTCTTGGCCGTGGCTTTGTCGATGGCAGCGGCAGCCTTGTCGGTGCCCTTGTCAACGGCGGCGGCGGCGCGGTCGGCAGCCATCCCGGCTTCGGTCTTGGCCGTGGCCATGCCCTGGTTGACGTCAGACTTGACTTCTTCGGCCTTCTGTTCGGTCTTGGCGACGGCTGCGTCGAGCTTCTCGCCGGCGGTTCGCTCGTCGTTCTTGCTGCAGGCACCCAGGGCCAGCATGGCGGCAGTGGCCATGGCCAGGGTCGAGAGGCGGAGCTTGCGGTTCATGGTGGTGGGTCCTGGTGGTGGTGGCTGTGGTGGTGGTTGTGGGCACAACACGGGCGGCAGCAGTGCCCGCCAGCGTGTGTGTGCCATGGCTGCGTTCAGCGCTTGGTGAACCAGCTGTCGTCAGCGCTGCGTTCCCAATCGGCAACTTGGCGCTCAGCCACGTCCTTGGCAACGCCGTAGCGCTCCTGAATCTTGCCGGCCAGCTGCTCACGCTTGCCGGCGACGACGTCGAAGTCGTCGTCGGTCAGCTTGCCCCATTGGGTCTGGGCCTTGCCCTTGAGTTGCTTCCAGTTGCCTTCGATGCGGTCCCAGTTCATGGTGGTGTCCTTTCAATGGTGGTGGGATGGGTGATGCCAGCCAGCGGCGCGTCAACCGCGCACGGCAAGCTGGTTCTTCACGGCCTTGACGCCCTTGGTGCTGCGGGCGATCGACTCGGCCATGGTTTTCTCGGTCTGGTTCTTGGCGAAGCCCGACAACATCACCGTGCCTTCGAGCGTTTCGACGCTGATGGCGGCGGCATCGACCTGCTTGTTCTCGACGAACTTGGCTTTCACTGCGGTGGTGATCGCGGTGTCATCGATGTATTCGCCGACCGATGACTGGCCGCGGGTCACGGCGCAGCCGGGCAGCAGCGTCAGTGCGGCCACGGCGGTGACGATGGCGGCAAGGGTGTGGCGTGCAAACATGGTGGACTCCTGGTGTGCCGTGGGCCTGGGCCGGCGTTGGGCCGGTGCGGTGTGGCGGTACGGCGGGTTGTGTTGTCGCGTCGTCGGCCGGGCTGCCCGGGCAGCACCGATCCGATGCAGCCAGTCTAGGAACCGGCCCTGCCGCAACCCATCGGAAAACGTCGGCAAGCTGTGTAGGACATCGGGCAGCCCGGCCTGATGCTGGCCGCGCCGCCAATGTGTTGGCTGCGGTGGCGGTGCCCACGGTTGCCCGCTGCGGCCCTGTCCTACAAACTGTCCTACAACCTGTCCTGAATCAACCTGTCCTACAACAACAGCCGGCTGTGGCCGATGTCCGCAGGCGCCAACCGCCTGCCACAGTGCAGCAGGCCGGCAGCTTGCCTGCCACACCACCGGAGGCACGATGACGATCTTCGACGCGCTGCACGACAGCCATGCCACCCAGCGCAGCCTGTGCCGGCGCTTGACCCGCACCGCAGACCCCGGCAAACGCGAGCTGCTGTTTTTGCAGCTGAAGGTGGAGCTGGAAGCGCACGCCGCTGCCGAAGAGCGTTATCTGTACGCGCCGATGCTGATGACCGACGGCGGCCTCAGCGCATCACGCCACGCGCTGTCAGAGCACCACGACATCGAGGAGTTGTGCGATGACTTGAGCGTGCGTGACAAATCCAGTGCCGCCTGGGCCCAGACCATGGCCGAACTCAGCCACAAGGTGCACCACCACTTGCGCGAAGAAGAATCGAAATTCTTCAAAGTGGGTGGCCGGCTGCTGGGTGACGCGCTGAAGGCGCGGCTTGGCAAGCAATACAGCAAGGACGTGCAGCGCATGCGCCGCAAGTTGGCCGGTGACTACCAGAGCGTGGCGGTGGGCAAAGACGGCCAGGTGCGGGCAGCTGCGCCTTGGCCAGGTCAATGAACGCGCGTGTCCCCGCCGGCGGTTGCATGCGGCCGGGCGGCGCCGCGTCAAGCCCGCGTCAAGCGAGACCAGCGGCATTTGCGCGTCGGGAAGCAGGCCGGCCAGTTTGGCACTTGGCGCTTGCCCTGCGTTTGCGCAAACCTCGCTGTCCCTCGAGCGCGCGGTCGCTGAGACCGCCGCGCGCCCGCGGCTCGCGGTCGCCGTCGGGTCGCAGGCCCAGGCTGCGCGCAAGATGGCTGCAGCCGCTGGCCAGCTGCCCGACCCGGTGCGCAAGCTCGGCCTCAACAATCTGCCGATCAACGGCCCGGACCGCTGCAGCAACCTCGATCACGGAGCATGGGGTTTGGGGTCGGGCATGCGAGCCGCATGGCAGCGTGCGCAATGCTGGCGACTCGGTCGAAATTCACTTTGCACGAAAGGGTTCCGCCAAGCCTTGCCTGGGTCGCGAAGATGGCATGCAGTAAAGTCTGGGCATGGCTCCGCTTGTCAGAATACTTCTGATCTGGTTGTTGGTGTTGGCAGTGCCTGCGCAAGGGGCTGCCGCCGCGACCATGGCGTTCTGCGGCCCGAATCACCACGGTGGCGGGTCGCCCCGCGCTGAGGTCGGTGCGGCCCCTTCCGAGCACGCTCATCACGGGGATGCCCTGGCCGGTCACGGGCTTGATGCAGACGCCGCTGCTGTTGTGGTCAGCACCGATGGGGTGTCCGACATCGTCAAGACCAGCCATGCTGCCAAGCAGAAGTGCAGCGTCTGCGCGTCCTGCTGCTCGCTGGGCGCCATCCTCACCACGGTGCCGGTTGTGCCGGCCACCGACTCGGCGCCAACGGTGTTCACCACCGTCGTGCCCGCTGTCGACGCGTTTGCCGCCGACGGCCCTGACCGCCCGCCTCGAAACGTCCTCGCGTAACTGGCCCGGGTTGACGCGCGTACAGCGACGCGCGTCCTCGTGCCAGGTCATTTCTGTCCCCCGCCGCGGCTGCGGCAGGGACGCTTTCAGACGTTCACGCGAGGATTCCATGGCCCCAACCCCAATGCGCCGGCGCAGCCCGTGCGCACTGCCGAGCCTGCTGTTCACGTTGCTGCTGGCCGCGCAGGCCCAGGCGCAATCCCCCACCGCCACACGCCCCGATCCGCTGGACCCGAAGGCCCAGGTGCCTTCGGTGCGCTACGAGTCATCGTTCGCACAGTTCCGTCGCATCGGTGACGACAAGCCCGTGACCTGGCGCGAGGCCAACGATGCCGTCGCGCGCATCGGTGGCTGGCGGGTCTACGCCCGTGAGGCGCAGCAACCCGACCCCGCAACAGCGGAGAAGCCCTCGGCACCCGCGCTGGCTCCGGCGCAGACGCCGTTGATCGCACCCGCACCCGCACCCGCACCTGCACTCGCACCCGCACCAGCAGCCAAGCCGATGCCTGCGGGTCAGTCCGGCCACAAGCACTGAGGGCCGCACGATGAACCATGACATTCACAGGTCTTCCGCGTCAAGGCGCGGCGTTCGCGGCCTCCGGCTGCTGGCGCTGCTGACCAGCGCCGCCGTGCTGGGCGGCTGCGCAAGCTTCAGCCCGGACGGTGGCTTCGGCGCGGTGGAACGGACGACCAAAGAACGGATCGGCAAGGATCTGCAATCGGCGCGCGGCGAAGCCGACCTCGACACCATCGCCAAGCGCGTGGCGCAACTGCTGGCCAAGCCGCTGACGGTGGACGATGCGGTGCAGATCGCCTTGCTCAACAACCGCGGTGTGCAGGCGGGTTTTCAGGAGCTCGGCATCTCCGAGGCTGAGGTCGTGCAGGCCGGCCGCCTGCCGAACCCGGGCTTCAGCTTCGGGCGGTCGTGTCGTGGCGACGAGCGCGAGATCGAGCGCGGCCTGCACTTCAACCTGGCGCGCCTGGTGGCGATGCCGTTGATCGGGCGCATGGAGGCGCGCCGCTTCGAGCAAGTGCAGGCCCGCGTGGCGATGAGCGTGCTGGCGCTGGCCGCCGACACGCGCAAGGCCTACTTCACGGCGCTGGCGGCGGAGGAGACCGTTCGCTACATGCGGCAGGTCAAGCAGGCGGCCGACGCCAGCGCCGAACTCGCCCGGCGCATGGAGCAAGTCGGCAACTTCAACAAACTGCAGCGTGCCCGGGAACAATCGTTCTACGCCAACGCTGCGCTGCAGCTGGCCCGGGCGGAGCAGGCGCAGCGCTCGACGCGTGAGCGCCTGGTGCGGCTGCTCGGGGTCTGGGGCGCTCAGACCCAGTTCGCCTTGCCCGAGCGGCTGCCGGACCTGCCGCCATCGCCACTGGAACTGCCCGACGTCGAGCAGGTGGCGCTGGCCCAACGGCTGGACGTGCAGGGGGCCAGGCAGGCGGCGGAACAGACGGCAAGCAACCTCGGCTTGACGCGGGCCACACGCTTCGTCAACGTGCTGGAACTGGGCGTGATGCGCAACAGCTCGAACGAGGCGCCCACGCAGCGGGGCTGGGAGATCGGCTTCGAGCTGCCACTGTTCGACTGGGGCGGCGCCCGCGTCGCACGTGCCGAGGCCATCTACATGCAGACGCTGCACCGCGCCGCCGAGACCGCGATCAACGCGCGCTCCGAGGTGCGCGAGGCCTACACCGGCTACCGCTCGGCCTACGACATCGCACGGCACCACCGTGACGAGATCGTGCCGCTGAACCAGCGCATCGCCGAGGAGAACGTGCTTCGCTACAACGGCATGTTGATCGGCGTGTTTGAACTGCTCGCCGACGCCCGCAGCCAGATCGCCAGCGTCAACGCCTCCATCGAGGCGCTGCGCGACTTCTGGATCGCACAGGCTGACCTCGACATGGCCCTGATCGGCAAACCCAGCCTCGCTTCATCCACAAGTTCA
>JANNMP010000176.1:0-4854 GCA_031398015.1 Burkholderiaceae bacterium | reverse complement strand
GGTCAGGCCCGCCGCCGCTTCACAGCGCTGCCAGCGTGGCGGGCGGCAACGGCTGAGGCGCGCCGCCGGCCAGCAGGTCGGCCAGGCAGGCGCGCAGGCGCTGCGGATCGACCGGTTTGTGCAGCAGCACATGGCCGCCGCGCAGCGCCTCGCGCAGGCGTGCGGGGTCGGTGTCGCCGGTCAGCAGGATCACCGGCAGCGGCCGGCCCAACTGCTGGCGCAGCAGCGCCGCCGCCTGCAGGCCGTCGTTGCCGCCGGCCAGGTGAAAGTCCACCAGCAGCAGGTCGGGCTGCAGCCGCTCGGCTGCCAGGCGTGCCATCGCCTGGGCGGCCGAATGGCACACCAGACTATGCAGGCCCCAGCGCTGCAGCAGCAGCGCGGCGGCGGCGGCCACCACCGGGTCGTCGTCGATCACCAGCACCAGGCGCGCCGGCAGCAGCGCCTGCGCTGCGGGCAGCGCCGCCGCGCCGTTGGGCATCGCAGCGCCGGGCATCGCGCCGGGCGGCGCCAGCGGCAGCCACAGGCTGAACACCGAGCCCCGGCCCGGTCGCGAGCGCAGCCGCAGCGCCACACCCATCAGCCGGGTGGCGCGCTCGACGATGGCCAGGCCCAGGCCGAGGCCGTTGCCGTCGTCGCCACCAGCGGGCTGCAGCCGGATGAACTCGCCGAAGATGCGGCCGAAGTCCTGACGCTGGATGCCCACGCCGCTGTCCTGCACGCGCAGCAGCACCTGGCTGCCACGCTGGCGCGCCTGCAGCGCCACGCCGCCGCTGGCGGTGTACTTCAGCGCATTGGCCAGCAGGTTGCGCAGCACGCGCTCCAGCAGAGCAGCGTCGGCCAGCACCAGCACCGCATCGCAGCGCTGCGTGAATCGCAAACCCTTCTGGCGTGCCAGCGGCGCGGTCTCGTCGGCCAGCCGCTGCAGCAGTGCAGCCAGCGCCAGCGGCTGCGCCTGGGCGCGCACCGCGTCGGCGTCCAGGCGCGACAGGTCGAGCATGTTGTCGAGCATGCCGCGCAGGCTGCGCAGAGACAGCGCCAGGTGGCTGACGACGCGGTCGTGGCCACTGTCGCCGCCGCGCTGCTGCAGAGACTCCAGGAACATGCCCATCGCATGCACCGGCTGGCGCAGGTCATGGCTGGCGGCAGCGATGAAGTGCGATTTGTGCCGCACCGCCGCCGCCAGCGCGTCGGACTGTTCAGCCAGTGCCAGGCGCAGGCCGATGGCCTCGGCCAGGCTGCTGGCGTAGCGGCGCGCGAAGGTCAGCAGCGCGCCCAGCATCATCATCAGCAGCAGTGCGGCCATCTGCGCCGGCCAACTGGGCTGCAGCGCCAGCGTGACGACAAACGGCAGCACACACGGCAGACAGTAGGCGTAGAAAGCCGGCATGTAGACCGCCAGCGCGGCCACCGGCACCACCGGCAGCAGTGTCAGCAGCACCAGCAGAAAGACTTCATGGCCGGGCTGCGCCGGTGGGTACAACAGCGGCGCGGCGCTGCCCCACACCAGCCCTGACAGCAGCGACGCGCCCACTGCCAGCCGGCGCCACAGCGGCGCCGCCGCAGCCTCGGGCTGCCGGGCCAGGGCGCGCAGAAAGCGGCGCCACAGCAACAGCCGGGTCGCCGACAGGCCGATCACCGCCGCCATGCCCAGCACCAGCACCCGGCTGTCCACTGCGCCCCACAGCACCCAGGCGGTGAACAGGCCGCCCAGCGTGGGCGCGATGGTCATTGCCGGCACCTGCGCGTAGTGCGCGCGCACCTGCTCGGCCAGCACCTGCTGCCGACGTTGGCGCTGTGGGTCGGCAGGGCTGTGCATCGTGCCGCAGCGGGTGTGCTTGGACGTGGGTGGTGGAAGACCGGGCAGGCACCCGGCATCGTTGCAGTGTGGTGCGCTGCTGCGGCGCTGTCCAGGGCGCTGGCCGTGCCTCGTCCATCTGTGCGCGGGGCAAGACGAATGTGCGATTGCAGCGGCCGGGG
This sequence comes from Burkholderiaceae bacterium, assembly GCA_031398015.1. Classification (GTDB taxonomy): domain Bacteria; phylum Pseudomonadota; class Gammaproteobacteria; order Burkholderiales; family Burkholderiaceae_C; genus Pseudaquabacterium. The sequence continues at coordinate 2,877 of JANNMP010000176.1, read as the reverse complement.
CGGCACCAAACACTGGGCTGCAGCAGGTCAACCAGCACAAGGAGCATGGGCATGGGCAATCGGTGGCGGGTTTGGGCGGCAGCGGCAACGCTGCTGCTGGCGGCGCAGGGCGCGGGCGCCGTGGTGGCACCGATTCAGAACGCGTATGGGCATGTGTTTCCGACGCTGACGGAGCAGAGCCTGTCGGTGTTCCGCAGCGCTGCCGATTCGGCCTGGTACACCAGCTTCAACCTGCTGACCCGGGCCGATGTGACCTTGGGGGCACTGGGCTACGGCGGCGGCTTCGATCTGACGGCTATTCGGCTGGTGACACTGGACGGCGCCAATGTGGCGTTTGGCACCGACACGTTCAGCAATCCCTTTGCCAACAGCATCGAAGCCTTGGTCCCCAAGACCACGCTGCCCGCCGGCCAGTACGCGCTGGAGGTCTCGGGCAGTGGCAATCGGGCCAACGTCTTCGGCGATCTGGAGGACTTCGCGGTGCGCCTGCGGGTCACGGCGTCGCCCCTGGCCACACCAGTGGCCGACGTGAGCCTGCCCACGCTGCAGGGCAACTACGGCAATGTGTTTCCCACCCTCACCGAACAAAGCCTGGCGATCTTCCGCACGCCCGGCAGCAGCACCTGGTACACCGGCTTCAACTTGCTGGCCGATGCCAATGTGAAGCTGGGCGCGCTGGGCTTTGACGGCGGCTTCGATCTCACCTCCATCCGCCTGGTCGATGGCCTGGGCCGCCATGTGGCCTTCGGCACCGACACGGTGGTTGTCAATCCCTTCCCCAGCGAGATCGAAGCCTTGGTCAGCGCCGACAACCTGCGGGCCGGTGTCTATGCGCTGGAGGTGTCAGGCAGCGGCAACCGCGCGAACGTCTTTGGTGACCTCGAAGACTTCGCGGTCCGCCTGCAAGTGACCGCTGTGCCCGAGCCCAGCTCCTGGGCGCTGCTGCTGGGCGGCCTGGCCTGGGTTGGCGCCGCGCTGCGCCGTCACAGCGCCGTGCGCAGCCGCCACAGCTCGGGGAACAGCTCCACATCCAGCATGCGGCGCAAATAGCCCGCGCCGCTGGTGCCGCCGGTGCCGGTCTTCATGCCGATGATGCGGGTGACGGTGGTCAGGTGGCGAAAGCGCCAGAGCCGGAAGGCGTCTTCCAGGTCGGTGAGTTCTTCGCCCAGTTGGTAGATGTCCCAGTGGGTGTCGGGGGCGCGGTAGGCCACCAGCCAGGCCTGCTCGACCGCGTCGCTGGCCTGGTAGGCCTGGGTCCAGTCGCGCTGGGTGTGGCTCAAGGGCACGGCCAGGCCACGCCGGGCCAGCAGGCGCAAGGCTTCGTCGTACAGCGACGGCGCGCGCCAGGCGGCGTCGACCTCGGCCAGGCGCTGCGGGCTGTGGGCATGCGGCTTCAACATCGCCGCGTTCTTGTTGCCCAGCAAAAACTCGATGCAGCGGTACTGCCAGCTCTGGAAGCCCGATGACTTGGCCAGGTACGGCCGGATGGCGCTGTACTCGGGCGGCGTCATCGTGGCCAGCACGTCCCAGGCATGCACCAGCTGCTCCATGATGCGGCTGACCCGGGCCAGCATCTTGAATGCCGCTGGCAGCCGGTCACTGGCCACCGCTGCCACGGCCGCACGTAGCTCGTGCAGCATCAGCTTCATCCACAGCTCGCTGGTCTGGTGCTGCACGATGAACAGCATCTCGTCGTGCGCCGGGCTCAAGGGGTGCTGGGCGCCGAGCACTGCGTCCAGGTGCAGGTAGTCGCCGTAGCTCATGTCGGCGGAGAAGTCGAGTTGCGCGCCTTCATGGCGCGGCGCATCTGCGCCGCCGAACGGGCAGCCGCTGGCCGGGCCCGCTGGCTCGTTCATGTGACCAGCCCACGCTGGTTGAAGCGGGGCTCGCGCCACTGGCCGCTGGCCAGCACCTGGCGCAAGTGCTCCACCGCGTCCCACACATCCACGAACCGGGTGTACAGCGGCGTGACACCAAAGCGCAGGATGTCGGGCAGCGTGCCCTGGGCATCGCTGCCGTCGCCGCCATCACCGGCGCGGAAGTCGCCCACCACGCGCCGGGCGATCAGCGCCTGCACCACGGCATAGGCCGCCCGGGCCTGGCCGGCCGCGCTGCCGGCGGCCAGGCTCAGGCAGACCTGGCTGCCGCGCTGGTCATCGCTGTCGGGGGATTCGAACTGCAGCCCCAAGCCGGCGCATCGCTGCTGCACCAGGTCGATGAACAAGCGGGTGAGCGCCAGCGATTTGCCACGCAGCGCCGCCATGCCACCCAGCGGCTGGGCCGCCAGCAGGGTGTCCACGCCGCACTCCAGCGCCGCCATCGCCAGCACCGGCGGTGTGCCACACAAATAGCGGCCGATGCCCGGCGCGGGCTGGTAGCCGGGCTCGAAGGCAAACGGCGCGGCGTGGCCGTGCCAGCCGGCCAGTGGCTGCCAGGCGCGCGCCGCATGCGCTGGCCGGGCCCAGGCAAAGGCCGGTGCGCCAGGGCCGCCGTTCAAGTATTTGTAGCCGCAGCCAACCGCGAAATCGGCGCCGTCCTGGTCCAGCGCCACCGGCAGCGCGCCGGCTGAATGTGCCAGGTCCCAAACCACCAGCGCACCGGCAGCGTGGGCGGCAGCGCTCAAGGCCGCCATGTCATGCAAGTGGCCGGTGCGGTAGTTGACCTGGGTGAGCATCAGCACGGCGGTGCGGCTGTCCAGCGCGGCGGCGATGTCTGCGGGCCGGTCCACCAGGTGCAGCGTGCAGCCGTGCTGCTGGCCCAGGCTCTGCGCGATGTACAGGTCGGTGGGAAAGTTGCTGCGCTCGCTGACGATCACGCTGCGCCCGGGTGCCGCCGCACGCTGCAAGGCCAGCGCGGCGGCCAGCACCTTGAACAGGT
>JANNMP010000164.1:0-5608 GCA_031398015.1 Burkholderiaceae bacterium | reverse complement strand
GCCGGCGATGTAGATCGCGTAAGTGGGCGGCGTGTTGTACATGCTCTCGTTGTCGGCAACGGTCTTGTAGTCGAACGCGGTCGGCGTGGCCGGCAGCGCCTGGCCGATCAGGTCATCGCGCACGATCACGATCGTCAGCCCCGCCGGGCCGATGTTCTTCTGCGCGCCGCCGTAGATCAGGCCGTACTTGGCCACGTCCACCGGGCGCGACAGCAGGTTGCTCGACATGTCGGCCACCAGCGGCACGGTGCCGACATCGGGCGTGTGCTGGAACTCGACACCGCCGATGGTCTCGTTGCTGCAGATGTGCACATAGGCAGCGTCGGGGTCGAGCTTCCAGCCGGCACGATCAGGGATGGTGGTATAGCCGCTGTCGGCGCTGCTGGCAGCCACGTTGACGCGCGCGTATTTCTTCGCTTCCTTGATCGACTTCTTGCTCCACTCACCGGTGTCGATGTAGTCAGCGCTTGCGCGCCCGCGCAGCATGTTCAGCGGCACGATGGCGTTCTCGGCAATGGCGCCGCCCTGCATGAACAGCACCTTGTAACCGGCCGGCACCGCCAGCAGCTCACGCAGCAGGGCCTCGGCCTCGTAGGCGATGCTGATGAACTCTTTGCCGCGGTGGCTCATCTCCATCACGCCCATGCCCGAGCCGTGCCAGTCAAGCATCTCGGCGGCGGCCTGGCGCAGCACGCTTTCGGGCAGCGTGGCAGGGCCGGCGCTGAAATTGAACACACGGGTCATCGGGGCAGTCTCCGGGGGGCTGGGTGGGTGCGGTTGGGTGAAACAACAGCGGCTGGCGTGGGGCGCAGCGCGTGTCAGCAGCCTGGATTATCGCGGCCCTGTTGTGCTGGCCCGTGCGCCGCGCTGGGCGCATGCAAGCCATCGCATGCCAACAGCAGTTTGCCGTTTGCATGCACCCCGCATAAAATGACCTCATGTAGTCACAGTGAGATTGACCATGAACATCGTGCAGATTCGTGAGGCCAAGGCCAGCTTCTCGGCGTTGGTGGCCGCAGCCGAAAACGGGCGTCCGACGCTCGTCAGTCGCCATGGTCAGCCGTGCGCGATGATCGTTCCGGTGGCTGATGGCGCGCGTCTGTATCCGTTGGAGATGCCCAACCTGGCCAACCATCTGCTGGCCATGCCCGCGCCACTGGAGACTGAGCGCGACTTGACGCCGTTGCGGGGCATGGACTTTGTCTAGTGGGTACTTGCTCGACACCAGTGTGATGTCTGTGCTGGCGCCGGGACGTGAGCCCTTTGTGCCCAGCACCCTGGGCCAATGGCTGCAGGCGCACCACGAGGCACTTTTCCTGCCCTCGATTGCCATCGCCGAAGTGGCCCAAGGCATCGGCAAACTGCGCCGCGCCGGTGGCAAAGAGCGCGCCGATCGCCTTGACCGCTGGCTCGATGGCTTGCTGGCCGACTATGGCGAACGCATCTTGCCGCTGGACGCGCACGCTGCCCGCCTGGCAGGGCAGCTGTCAGAGGACGCCATCGCAAGGGGCTGCCACCCGGGTTTTTGCCGATGTGGCGATTGCGGCACTGGCCCAACATGCCGGTCTGCTGCTGTTGACCTGCAACCTCAAGCACTTTCAGCCGTTGGGCATCCGGTGTGTTGACCCGTTGATCGCCCTGCCGGCAGGGTGACCAGGCGTTTGGATGCGCCCCGCCACGCGCTGGAGTTCGCCACACACACCGCGTTGGACAAGACTGCGGTGTACGCAGCGGCCATTGGTAACTATCATCGGTAGCTATCAATCGCGAAGGCACTTCCATGGACACCGCCCGCTTGTTCAAGTCCGGCCGCAGCCAGGCCGTGCGCCTGCCCAAGCAATACCGGTTTGCCGGCACCGAAGTCGTTGTCAAGCATTTCGGGAACGGGGTGCTTCTGCTGCCGGTGGATCAGCCGTGGCACATTCTGGAAGCTGGTCTGGCCGCGTTCGAGCCAGGCTTTGTGCTTCAACGCGAGCAGCCGCCCGTGCAGGAACGTGCCGATATCGACGCAGATGTTCCAACCACCGCTGCCACGGCCCGCCAGCCATGATCCTGCTCGACACCAACATCTGCATCCACATCATCAATGCCCGCCCACCTGCGGTGCTGGCGCGTTTTCAGCAGCACCGGCTGGGCGACATCGGTCTGTGCAGTGTGGTGGCGGCCGAACTGGCATTCGGCGTGGCCAAGAGCGGATCGGCACGCAACCGGCAGGCGCTGGAGATGTTTCTGGCGCCGCTGGCGGTGCTGCCCTTCGATGAGGCCGCGTTCTGGGCTTACGGCACGCTGCGCGCCGACCTGGAACGCCGTGGCACGCCCATCGGTGCGCTGGACATGCTGATCGCCGCCCATGCACTCAGCCAGCAGGCGCTGCTGGTGACCCACAACACGCGCGAATTCGCCCAGGTCAACGGGCTGCAATTGGCTGACTGGGCCTCTGACGGCGCACCGCCGCCGCCAGCTCAGCCGCCCAAAGCCTCAGTCACACCGTAGTTCTGCAAACGCGCCTGCACCTCGGCCACATGGTGGCTGAGCAGCACCAGGTCATGGGCCTGGCCGGTGCGGTCCTTCACATGGGCTTGCAGCACCGCCTCAGCCTTGAAACCCAGGCCCTCGAACACCGCGATGGCGGCGCGCTGGTCTACCGTCATCTGCACTGCCAGCTTCTCCAGCCCCAGGCCGAGGGCCAGCGCAAAGTTCTCCTGGATCAACACCCGGCCCAGGCCGCGGCCGCGCCAGGCGGGCGAAATCATCACCCGCAGCTCGCCCACATGGCGTGACCAGGAATGCGCATCGGTGACGATGGCGGTGCAGCCCACCAGCTCACCATCGCAGTGCGCCGCCAGGCTGGTGATGCTGCCGTCACCCAGCGCCGCCACCCAGGCTTGCAGCACCTTGGGGTGGCTGACGTCGCGGCGCACGAACAGCAGGTCATGCGCCGGCAGGGTGTGGATGAAGTCGCGCAGCGCATCGGCGTCGGCAGCGCGCAGCAGGCCGATCTGCACCTGTGCGCCGGCCAGCGCCACGCTGCGCGGGTAGCCACGCGCCTGGGTGTTGGTCTCGATGTCAGTGCTCATGTGGATCGCTTTCCAAGCCATTGGTCCAGTGCCGGCCACATGCGCTTGACGGCATTGGGCCCCGCCACCAGGCTGACATGGCCGCCCGGCAGCATCAGTTCTTCTTTGTCCGCCGAGCCCACCTTGGCCACCAGCGGCGCGGCGCAGGCCGGTGGCACCAGGTGGTCATGCTTGGCCACCACATGCAGCAGTGGCACGGTGATGTTCTGCAACGCCACCACCCGGCCACCGATGCGCAGCGTGCCCTCATGCAGGCCGTTCTGCCACAGCAGGTGTTTGACGGTCTGGCGGAAGTAGTCACCGGCCAGCGGCAGCATCTCTGACGCCCAGCGGTCCATCATGCGGTAGCCCTTGACGTACTGGTCGTTCCACATGTTGTCCCACAGCCGCACCTGGCTGGCCACGGGGCTCACTGGCCGCTGCGCCGAGAACGCGTTGGCGATGAAATCAGCCGGCACGTTGCCCAGCGCATCGACCATGCGGTCAACATCGAAGTGGCGCTGGTCACTCAGCGCCTGGAACAGCGTCATCTGCTTCCAGTCAATGGGCGTGGTGAAGCACACCAGGTTCTTCACCGGCCCGCCGGCATGCAGCGCGGCGTGGATGGTGGCCAGCACGCCGCCCATGCAATAACCGACCAGCGTCACGGCGTCCACACCGGCATCTTGCTGCACGCGGCGGATGCAGTCGGGGATGAAGTCGAGCGTGTAGCTTTCGATGGTCAGCGTGCGCTCATCCTGGGTGGGCGGGTTCCAGTCCATCACGTAGACGTCATAGCCCTGGGCCAGCAAGTAGCCGATCAGGCTCTGGCCCGGCGCCAGGTCGAAGATGTCGCATTTGTTGGTGGTGGCCATCACCAGCAACAGCGGCACGCGGTACACCTCACTGGCGGTGGCGTTGTAGTGGTACAGCGCCAACGTGCCGCGCCGGTGCAGCAGCCGGCGCGGCGTGGTGCCGATGGCCGGCGCCGGTGAGCCCAGGTAGTCCAGCCCCTTCAGGCTGCGCTGCACCAGCTGGTCAACCTCCTGGCGCAGGCGCTGGGCCAGCGTGGTGTCGGCCGCCGGGTTTGCGTTGCCGGCTTTGCCGGCCTTGGCTGCGGTGCCTGCCGCGGCAACAGTGCCTGTTGTGCTCATGGCCGCAGCTCGCCGTTGGCAGCGCGCCGGCTGCGCGGATTGCGGCTGGCCGCCTTGGCCGGTGTGGCCGGTGTGGCGGCGGCCTTGCGCGCCGGCGCGCGCCGTGGCGCTGCCGGCACCTTGGCTGGCAACACAGGCACATCAGCGGCTGCCGGCTCAGGCGCGCGCCGGGTGCGTGCCGGCCGTGGTGCCAGTGGCAGCGGAGGCGGCAGCAAGGCGTTGACCTTGTCCTCGATGCGCTGCACGGCAGCGGCCAAGGCCGCCAGTTCAGTGCGGCTGGGGATGTCCAGGCGGGCATAGACGCCGGCCAGCGCCTTGCCGACCAGCAGTTTCAAGGCCAGCCGCAGCTTCATCAGCCGTGCCACCAGCACCGAGAACCTCTCTGATTGCATCTTGCCCGTGGCATAGGCGTTGACGGCGGTTTCGAGCCGGTTCACCGCGTCGCGCAGCAGCGCCAGTGGGTCCAGCTTGAAGCTTGTTGACATCGTGGGGCCTCCTCGGCAGCCGGCGCGGCAGGCTCAGCCTGGCATGTGGTGAATCACACCATTCTGGGCAATGCCGGGCGGCGCGGCAAGGGTGCTTGCCTGGGCTGCTTGCCTGGGCGTGCTTGCCTGGGTGTCGGCGGTTTCGCGCCAAGGCAGGCGCCTGCAGTCGGCGCTTGGGCACTTGGTTTAGTCTGCGCCATGCAAGACGCCGTGGCCACAATCTACCGCCAGCACAGCCGGCGGGTGTTCTCCACCCTGGTGCGCCTGCTGGGCAGCTTTGACCTGGCTGAAGAAGCGCTGCATGACGCCTTTCTGGCCGCCACCGAGCAGTGGCCGCGCCAGGGCCAACCGGCCAATCCGGTGGCCTGGCTGGTGTCGGCCGGGCGCTTCAAGGCCATCGACCAGATCCGCCGCCAGCGCCGCTTTGTGGCCTGGGACGACGGCGCCGAGTTGGCCGAGGCCCAGGCCGACCCGGCGCCCGGCTGGGAGCAATTGACCGATGAACGCCAGCAAGCCCGTGACGCCATCGAAGACGACCGCCTGCGCCTGGTGTTCACCTGCTGCCACCCCAGCCTGGCCGAAGAAGCGCGCATTGCGCTGACCCTGCGCGAAGTCTGCGGCCTCACCACCGAGGCAATCGCCAGCGCCTTCCTGATCGCCACGCCCACGCTGGCGCAGCGCATCGTGCGCGCCAAGGCCAAGATTGCCGCCGCGCGCATCCCCTACGAGGTGCCGGGCCCGGCGCAGCGCCCGGCGCGCCTGGCCAGCGTGCTGCGGGTGGTCTACCTGGTGTTCAACGAAGGCCATGCCGCGCATGCCGGCCGCGATCGCCGTGCCGATGCTCACGCTCTGATTGGCCGACGTCGTGATCGTGGTCGGCTTCTTGTCGACGACAAAGCACTCGGTCGTGGAG
>JANNMP010000102.1:0-2330 GCA_031398015.1 Burkholderiaceae bacterium | reverse complement strand
GCCGGCGCACCAGGCTGGTCTGCCGGTGGCCCGGGGCTGGACCTGCAGGCCGACATGCCCGCACAGCCGCTGCGCAGGGGCGACAGCCTGCAAGTGCAGTTGCTGCGCGACGGCCAGCCGCTGGCCGGCCTGGTGCTGGCGCTGCGCAATGACCTGAGCCCACTCACGCTGTGGCACCAGACCGATGCCCAGGGCCGCGCCACGCTGCGCCTGCCGCTGGCCGCACGCTGGCTGCTGAGCGGCGTGGACCTGCGGCCGTCCGAGACCCGGCCTGACGCCTGGGACAGCCGCTTCGTCAGCCTGGCCATCGAGACCTTGCCGCAACGCTGAGCAGCTTGGCGGCCGCAGCACCGGCCATTGCCGGCTGTTGCCGGGCACTCGCTGCCAACCGGCAGCGCAACACCCATGAAAAAACCATGAAAAAGCCCCCGCCTGTTGAGGGCGGGGGCTGTTGTTGACTGCGCTTGTTGCCCGCGCTTGCCGGCCGGTCGTCAGTTGACCGGCATTGGCGCGGCGCTTTCGCTGACCGGCGCTGTTTTGGTGCTGAGCGTCAGCGGCCGTGCCGTCTGGGCGCCGTACTCATCGGCCACCAGGGCGCCGGTGAATTCGGTGAATGCCTTCACCGACGCAGTGGCGCTGTCGGGCTCGTCGCCCAGGTTCAGCGGCGATTTGGCATCGTCAGAGCCACCGCCGCAGGCAGCCAACACCGCCGCCGTCGAAGCCGCCAGACACAGTCGCAGGAATCGGTTCATCGCAGTCTCTCCTTTCACCAAAGGTCTGGTCTTCAACGGCTGCCCGGCAGCGGCGTGTTCAGGTAGGGGAAGCCGGACAGCAGCGGCACCACGGCCTGGTCGACCGCATCGTGCAGCGCGAATGACGTGGCACCCAGCGGCACCTTGCTGGGGTTGCAGTCAGTACCGAAACCCAGCGCATTGGCATTGCCGTTGGCCATGCACAGCCCGCCCATCACAGCCACCAGCGAGATGTCGACCACGTCGTCCTTGGGACGGCGGCCGTTGGGGTAGCCGGCCAGGTCGACCGCCTGTGCCAGGTTCTGCGGCCCACCGACGCGCAGGATTTCGCCGACGATGCCCAACCGGTTCTGCTGCGCAAACGGCACTGCCGCAATGGCAGTGTTCAAGCGCAGCATTTCCGAGCCCACCACGTTGCGCGGCTTGTTGACGCCGGCGATGCCGGTCAGGAAGGTGGTGACCAGGTCGTTGCGCGGGAAGTTGGTCGGCGCGATGCCGGGCGCGGGCAGCGCAATCTCAAGCAACGCCGGCAGCGTGGGGTTGGTCACGTAGTCGATGAACTGGCCATCACCGCTGGGCTGCGAGGCATTGAACCGGTCCTTATCCTTCAAACCGATCACCACCTCGTTGACCAGGGGCATGCCCAGGCGCGACACCTGCACCCAGGCACCGCCAGCCTTTTCGGTGGCCTGGTGGCCCATCGGCGGCATCGGGTTCAGCAGCCGGGCCTGGCGCAGGCTGGCGGTGGTCCAGCCGCCGATCACGTCGTCACCATTGGTCAGGCAGGACTTGTGCACCTCGATGGCCATGGTCGACACGTTTTTGTCGCCGATGGTGTTGGGCACCGCGCCGATCAGCGCCGGGTTGGTGATGACAGCCACCGGCGCGTTGACCAGGACGAAGATGGTGCCCAGGTTGACGGCGAACGACTCCTGGCGCTGGCCCACGAACACCTTGGCCGGCATCGCGCAGCCGGGGATGTTGACGGTGTGGATGTGCTTGGCGGCATAACCTGCGTAGTCGGGGATGGTCTTCACGCCGATGTTGTCCACCGGCTTGTCGAAGCTGGTGGCACCACCCGCGCCAGTGACGGCGGCAGCGGTGCCGCTGCGGCGGTCACCACGCACCACAGTCAGGCTGAAGCGCTCGCCCAGGTTCAGGTTGGCGTCACGCACATTGGCCACCTGGCCGGCCTGGATCAGCGGGATCGCCACGTTCTTGCCACCCACCGGCAGCGCCACGCCGTTGCCCCCATTGGCCAAGGTGTTGGTGAAGCGGAACTGGAACGTCAGGTCTTCCTTGGCGTCACCGTTGTTGTCGACATGGATTTCGTACAACGCATTCGGGTCCATCGAGAAATAGTTCGGGCCGCCGTAGGCGTCTTGCAGCGGCTGGTAGTTGGCGATCAGCGTCACATAGTCGCTGCGGCCGGTCTCGTAGCTGCGGAACATGTAGAAGTCGGTGCCGTCCACCTTGGGCGAGGTGGTGATGAAGGGTGCCTCGCGGTGGCTGGAAGCACCGGCCGTGCCGCAGAGCGCCAGCAGCGCGGCCGCCAGCAAGGGCGTGGTTTTGAACAGA
>JANNMP010000100.1:0-3733 GCA_031398015.1 Burkholderiaceae bacterium | reverse complement strand
TGATTGATCGCGCATTGATTCATCGTGCGCAGAATGGCGATGTGAAAGTTGCCACGCCACGGATTGCGGCGCAGGCATCGGCTGCCGCGGCAGCGAAGTGGCCCGGCGCATAGCTGCCGCCACGCTCATGCACCAGCAGGTATTTGGCGATCATCCAACCCTGGTTCTCCTCACCCAGCAGCGCGCTGGCCGGCACGCGCACGTCATCGAAGAACACCTGGTTCAGCTCATGCTCACCCGACAGGCTGATGATCGGCCGCACCGTGATGCCCGGCGTGTCCATGTCGAACAGCAAAAAGCTGATGCCCTGCTGCGGTTTGCCCACGCTGCTGGTGCGCACCAGGCAGAAGATGCGGTTGGCCCATTGCGCATGGGTGGTCCAGATCTTGGTGCCGTTGATGACCCAGCTGTCGCCGTCGGCGGTTGATTCACGCACGGCCTTGCACTGCAGTGATGCCAGGTCGGAGCCCGAACCCGGCTCGCTGTAGCCCTGGCACCAGTGGTCATCGCCCGCGCGGATGCCGGGCAGCCAGCGCTGCTTCTGCGCGTCGGTGCCGAAGGCCAGCACCACGGGCGCGACCATGCGCACACCCTGCGGCGCCAGCACAGGCGCCTGGGCTGCTGCGCATTCACTGGCAAAGATGTCGTGCTGGCGCGCTGTCCAGCCACAGCCGCCCCATGCTTGTGGCCAGTGCGGCACGCTCCAGCCGCGTGCGGCCAGGGCGCGCAGCCAGGGCCGGGCTGCAGGGGCGTCAGTGAAGACGCCGCAGGTGCGCTGGCCGGCCAGCCGCAGCGCCGGTGTCAGCGCGTCGGCCAAGAACTGCCGCACCTCGGCACGAAAGGCGGCATCGGCTGGGTCAGTGCTTGGTGGCGCGGTCACGGGCGGGCTGGGTGCATGCTGCGCCGCAGTCTCACACGTTGGCGCGCAGGGCATGAATCGTCGAAAGCGACGATGTGGCCCAGGCGCCGGCACCGATCCAATCTGCGGCATGCGCCAGTCCATGTCCACACCCGTGCCCACCCCTGTGCCCACCCCCGTGCCCACCCCGCTGCCCAGCCACCGCCACCGCCGCCCGGCGGCCATGGCCCACCCGGCAGCGGCGCCCGACACCATCGGTGACCAGCTCACGCGGTTGGCCAGCAGGCACCCGGGCTGGTTGGCACTGGACGCTGCCAGCGACCAACTGGCCTGCGGCCTGATGGGCCTGAAGCTGCAACGCGGTGACTGCATCGCGGTGGTCGGCCTGGAACGGCCCGAATCGCTGGTGTTGTTGTCGGCTGCCGCCAAGCTGGGCGTGGTGGTGGTGGATGTGTCGCTGCGGTGCGGCGACGCTGCCACGGCCATGGTGTTGGTGCACAGCCAGGCCAGGGCGGTGTTCAGCCCGTTGCTGAGCGACGGCATCGACGCCATCGCGCTGCTGCAGCGCCTGGGCGCACGATCACCAATGCTGCGCCATGTGATCCCCACCGACGGCAGCGGCCTGAACAGCCTGGCCGCGCTGGCCGCCACGCCGCTGGAAGCCGGCCGCCTGTCGGCCGCGCGGCGGCGTGTGTCAGGCGACGATGTGGCGCTGCTGGTGTACAGCGCGGCCGGTGGGCAGGTGGGCGGCCAGACCAGCGCCCGGCCCGAGGCCACCACCATCAGCCACCGCAGCTTGCTGGCCAAACCGCATCACAGCAACCCCAGCAGCACCAGCGACGGCAGCAACACCAGCAACCCCAGCGACGGCAGCCGCAGCCAGGGCGCTGTCAGCGGCTGGGCAGGCTGGGGCCGGCTGGCCGACAGCGCTGCAGGCGCTGGCCAGCATCGGCCGCATCCCAGCCCACGCTGATGCCGCCGCCGGGCCACTGCAGCAGCGGCCGCTTGATCACGCTGGGCTGGGCCAGCATCAGCGCGCGGGCGCTGGGCACATCGACCACCGCCACCTGCTGGTCAGCCGGCAGCTTGCGCCAGGTGCTGCCCTGGCGGTTGAGCAGCCGCTGCCAGCCCACCTGGCTGAGCCAGTTGTCCAGCGCAGCGCCGGGCACGCCGGCCTTCTTGAAATCATGGAACGCGACCACCACGCCCTGCCCGGCCAGCCATGCCCGGGCGTTTTTGACGCTGTCGCAGTTGGCGATGCCGTAGAGCGTGACCGGCAGTGCGGCGTCAGTTGTCGGCATCGCAGCGCGGGTCGGGCAAGTACGACGCACCACCGCCCCACACCCGGCCATCGGCATTGAGCGTCACCCGCGCCCACAGGCAGTCATAGGTGGGGTAGCGCCATGACCAGGTCTGGCGGTTCATGTACTCACCGGCCTTGTCGGCCGGGCGGCCCAGGGCCAGCAGCAACTCGTCACGCGTCATGCCGGTGCGCACCTTGGCGAAGTTGGCCTCGGTCAGCACCTGCTGGCTGCTGGTGACACGGCCGTCGGCTGCCACGTCCACCATCAGCGTGGTGCGGCCGTAGGGGCCGGTGGCGTACTCCAGCCGCTTGGCGCCGCCCGGCAGCGCATAGCTGCCGGTGGGCTGGCCCAGCAAGGCCGGCAGTTCGGCCTCGGCCTGGCCGGGCCTGGGCTGCGTTGGCTTGAAGCTGGCGCAGGCGCTCAGCATCAATGCCAATGCCAGTGCAGGTGCCAGTGCCACCGGACCGGCAGTGAGAGCCCAACGCAACGGCGCAGGGCGGGAGGCGGTTGTCGGCTGCATGCAAGGCTCTGAAGTCATGAACGGGGCCGCATCATGCACCTGCAGCCGGCGCCACCATCGGCGCCAGCGGAATCACCCGGTCACCTGCGGCGGCATTGCAGCCATCGGCCAGCGGCTGCCAGCCCTGGCGCACCACCATCTGCTGCGTGTCATGGCAAAACTCGATGCGCTGCGCACCGGGCACCTGGCGCCGCACAAAGGCCTCGATGGCGGCCGGCATGCTGACCTCGAACACCTGCTGCGCCAGCGCATCGACGGGGTGGTCGTCGGTGTGCAGCCAGGGCAGCAGCAGGCCGGCCAACATCAGCAACGGGTTGTGCAGCGCCATGCGGGTGGGCGCATAGCCCTGCTGGTGCAGCCAGGCCTGGGCCGCGCTGCGGCCAGCGCCGTCGGCCAGCCCGCCCCAGGCCAGCGCCAGCAGCTCGGCCAGCCACTGGTTGCAGTTCTGGTAGCGGGTGCTGAAGGCATGGGCATTGGCGCTGTAGCTGCCAGCCAGCAGGCGCAGCGCCTGGGCGTTGTTCAGTGCCGTGGCCTCCAGTGCCTGGGCCGCTGGTGCGGGCAGCAGCAGCACCACCACATGGCCCAGCGCCGGGTCGGCGCCGCCCAGCAAAAAGCCGGGCAGGCCCTGGTCAAACAGGCGCGGTGCGCGCTGGTCGCAGTCGTAGTACAGCTGGCGCACCGACCAGGGCGTGTTGGGGCTGGCCTGCAGGCTCAGGCCGGCATGGGAATAGCGCTGGCCGAAGCGGCGCAGATCAAGCCCGGCGCGGGCGATGATGGCCAAGCTGTGGCCCGAGGTTTGCAAGCTGTCGCGCACCAGCGCGCTGAAGCGGAACAGCCGGTCTTGCTGGGCCGCGCTCAGCGGCGGCGGGTCATCGCAATGGCGCAGTGCCGCTGCTGCTGCACTGCCGCTGCCCAGCGCTGCGGCCAGCGCCAAGGTGCCGAGCGCAATGCCGTGCATCAGGGCGTGTCACAGCCGCAGCGGTTGCGGCGCCAGCTCACGCTGCCAGGCGTCGCTCAGCACCAGAAAGAAGGCCTGGCGGCGGCTCCCGC
>JANNMP010000445.1:0-2766 GCA_031398015.1 Burkholderiaceae bacterium | reverse complement strand
GTGGCCAGGGCCAGGCCGGCTACAACCTGGTGCTCGAAGCCAGCCCGACCGAGCCCGACGTGCTGGTGGCTGGCCTGCTGGAAGTGTTCTTGAGCCGCGACGGCGGCCGCACCTGGCGGCAGATCCTGTTCTGGACCGACTACACCGCCATCGGTGACCATGCCCAGCATGCCGACCAGCATGCGGCGATGTTCGACCGCTTCGACCGCCGCCGGCTGTGGGTCGGCAACGACGGCGGCGTGTCGGTCAGCCGCGACCTGCAGTTGCCCGCCCACAGCCCGGGCTATTGGCGTGCCCGCGGCCATGGCATCCAGGCCGGGCAGTTCCAGCATGTGGCGATGCATCCGACAGCTGCGCTGGCCACGTTCTCCGGTGGTGGGCTGCAGGACAACGGCAGCTGGCTGGGCTACGGCGGCCCGAGCTGGATGCATGTGGGCTGGGGCGACGGTGGCTATTTCGGCTTCGACCCCATCAATGCGCGTCGTTACCTGATCAGCAACCAGTATGCGCACACCTTCGCCACGGTGCAGCCGATGTCGGCCTCGCCACCCATCGTCAACCCGGTGCTGCCCGAGTTGCCCGAGGCATTGGCGCCCCGCCATGCCTCGGGCATCACGATCCGCAGCGTCCAGTACACCGTGTCGCCGGTGCCGCTGGTCATTGGCCGGCTGAGTGGCGGACGTGGCAATGCACCATTCGTTCCGGTGGTGGCACAGAACCCGGCCACGCCGCAACAGTTCATCTTCGGCTGGCAACAGGCTGGTGGTTCCGGCAACGTCGACGCTGGCGCCTATGGCTCGGTCAACGCCGGTGGGCTGGCCAACCCGCTGCCGGCGCTCACCCCGCCGCCAGTGGCATTTGTCGGCAACGGTGCCGCCGCCAGCGCCGCCACCTTCGGCCCCACCATCGTGCCGGCAGTCACCGCTGAGGGCTGGGTCGGCTTTGACGACGGCTCGCTGATCCACAGCGCCAACGCCACCGGCGCGGCCAACTGGGGCCCGGTGGGCGCGCTGCCGGGCACTGCCGCCGGCCAGTTGATCTCGGGCATCACGGTGCACCCGAACGATGAGCGCATCGTCGTGGTCTGCACCGTGGGCGCGGCACCGCTGTCGCGCGCCCAGGGCGCGGTGTGCATCAGCTTTGATCGCGGCCTCAATTGGCAAGACCTGACCACCCGCACGCCCACTTCGGTGGTGGTCACGCCATCGCCGGCAGCAGCGCTGGTGGCCGGTGCACGCCGCCAGTTCAACGCCAGCGCACGCTTTGCCGACGGCACGTTGTACGACGCCACCACCAGCGTGGTCTGGGCCAGCAGCAATGTGGCGCAGGGCAACTTCAGCGCCGTGGTGGGTGAAGAAGGCCAGTTCATTGCGGCAGCGGCCGGCAGCCCGAATGTCAGCGCCACGCTGGCCGCTGTGGTCAGCAATGTGGTGGCGCAGACGGTGACCGCTGGCAACGCCGCCAATGTGGTGCTGGCGATCCCGGCGCGTGGTGTCGATGCGTTGTCGCTGCCGCCCGGGCCGATGACCAGCCTGGCCTTCGAGCCGGTGGCGCTGCCGGGGCGCTTGTTCGCCGGCACCTTGGCCGGGGTCTATGTGCAGAACGGCGTGCCGTGCCCGAACAGCCTGACGATTGCCCCAGCATCGCCGCTGGCGCTGCCGATCGGCCACACGCTGCAATTGCGTGCCAGTCTGGGCTTCACCGTGGGCGCGGCGGTCGATGCCACCACCGAGGTCGATTGGACGGTGGTGCCTGCGGCCGGCATCGTCACGCTGGGCGCGGCGCCGCTGTTCGGCCATGTGACGGGCACGGCGGCGGGCGTGGCCACCGTCACCGCGCGGCGCGGTGCCAACAGCGCCACCATCACCATCAACGTGGCAGCGGCACCCGGCCCGGTGCCACCGGTGCCGGCCGCGCCGGCGGCGATGGTGGCGCCGCAAGTCAGCATCGCCTGGCAGCCGTTCAACGCCGGCCTGCCGCTGGTGCTGGTCAACGCGGTGACGCGCCACTTCGCCGCTGGTGCCAACCGGCTGCGCATCGCCACTTTCGGCCGCGGTCTGTGGGACATCGATCTGACACCCCCGGCGGTGGCACAGAACCTGTTCCTGCGCCAGACGGTGGTCGAAGACGGCCGCCAGCCGCGCCTGCCACTGCCGCTGGCCGATGACCCACGCCTGCCGGCACTCACCGTGGGGTTGGATTTCACCCATGCCTTCGACATCCGCGTCGATGCGCCGCCTTACCGCTTCTTCGACGACCAGATCGACGGCGTCGAATTTGACGAGCGCCTGGGCGCCGACACGCTGCATGCCACGCTGCCCAACGCGGTCTACGTGCAAGTGCACAACAACGGCCGCGATCCGGCCACCGCCGTGGTGCTGCACCTGTACTTCCGCGCCTCGCCGATCGCCGCGCCGATCGGCGCGCCGCCGGGCGTGGCCATCCCGCCGCACGGCGTGGGGCCCGATCTCGGGCCGGTGGCCGACTTCTACAACCCGCCCGGCTTCGACCCCACCGGTGGTGGTGACCCGGTGGCCGGCACCCGCTGGACCCGTGTGGGCCCGGCGCGCCCCATCGCCAGCATCCTGCCAGGCAGCCCGGTGGTGCAGCGCTTCGACTGGACCGTGCCCAGCGCGCTGGCCGGCGGCAATGTGGCCTTGCTGGCGCTTGTGGCACCGGCGGCAGGCCTGGGCGTGCTGCCAGCCGCGCCGCTGGCCGGGCCTGGCATCGACACCTTCATCCCCGCTGAGCGGCGCGCTGCGCTGC